>DASRWP010000222.1:0-7288 GCA_035654535.1 Brevundimonas sp. | reverse complement strand
CCGCCGACGGAGGCGTCCAGCACGTCCACCCCGGCCTCCACCCCGGCGTAGGCGTTGGCCAGTCCGGTGTTGCGGGTGTCGTGGAAATGAAGCCGCAGGCTCGCCCCGGGCGCGGCGCGGCGGGCGGCCTCGACCTTCTTAGTCACGCTCCAGGGGTCCCCGGCGCCGATGGTGTCCGCGAGCGCGATCTCCTTCACGCCCAGCGCCGCGATCCGTCCGACCAGATCGGCGACCTGTTCCGACGAAACCTCGCCGTCGAACGGACAGCCCCACACGCAGGAGAGGGTGGCGGAGAGCGATGGGCCCGAGCCCGCGCCGCCCTCGGAGTTGGCCCGGCCGTCCATAATGGTCGACAGCATTTCCACCTGCTGGTCCACCGACAATCCCTGATTTTTCAGACCGAACCCGTCGGTCGCCGACATGGCGACGTTGACCTCATTGACCGTCGTGCCGAGCGCCCGGTCATAGCCCTTGCCGTTCAGCACCAGACCGATCCGGCTGCGACCGGGGGAGGGCGGCAGGGCCGCCATGACCTCTTCGGCGCCCGCCATCTGGGGCACATATTTGGGATGGACGAAGCTGACCACCTCGAGCCGCGCGGCGCCGGCCGCCTCCAGCCGCTCGACCAGTTCGACCCGGACGGCGGGCTCCAGCACGGCCTTTTCGTTCTGCAGGCCGTCGCGGGGACCGACCTCGACGATGGTGATGCGGCGGCTCATCGCGCGTCCTCGGGCGGCGGGGTAACGGCCGAGCCCGGCGGCGCGTAGGGCGTCAGACTCACGTCGTCGCCCTGTGAATAGTTGTGGCCGTCCACCACGCCTACGGCCCGGCCGCTGACTCCGAGCTCGGCGGCGGCCATGCGGAAGGCGTCGGCGTCGCCCTCCTCGACGATGGCGGGCCGGCCCTCGGCAAGGGCCCGGGCGGCTCCGGCGGCGTCTGTTAATTCGGTGTCGCGGCCCGTCAGAAAGACGAAGCTGGGCTCGTGGAAGCTGGTGATCGCGACCGGGCCAGGACGCCCCTGACGCGGGTGCAGATCGGCGTCTTCCAGCGCCTCCTGCAGCTGGGGCGCGACCGACAGGGGCCGCAGTTGCCGCAGGGCGCCGGCCAGCGCGCCATGCGCGATGATCCCAAGCGCCAGCGACGCGATCACCGCCGTCACCGCCGCCCGATGCAGCATCAGGAAGGCTCCGATCAGACTGGCCAGAATGGAGAAGACGATGGTCAGCGAGGCCCAGGTCTGGGCGGTGGACCGGCCATACTCGGTCAGCAGCCAGACCGAGCCCACCGCCAGCAGCCCGCCGACGAACAGGGTCAATCCGACGCCGACGTAGCGCGACAGCTTGCCGACCGGGTGCATCAGCGCCGCCGCCGCCAGCAACGCCAGCGCCCCGAAGGTCGGCAGGGTGTAGTGGGCCAGCTTGGTCGGCGTCAGCTCGAAGATCAGCCACGCCGGGACCAGCCAGCAGACCAGAAAGCGGATCGCCGGCTCGCCGCGCCGCTGCCATGCGGCCGAAACGGCGGCGGGCAGGGCGAGGGTGGCGGGGAAGAACAGGATCGGCGCGATCAGCAGGTACAGGCCCGGCGGCACGCCATGGCCCTCGTCCCCGCCCGCGACCTTGGGCGCCAGATCGCCGACGATGGCCTCGCGCCAGAACGCCCCGTCGGTGGCGATGGTGATGGCGATGGCCCACGGGCCGACGATCAGGGCCACCAGCGGCAGGCCCCAGCCCCAGCCCAGCCGCCTCATCCACTTGATGTCGCGGTCCCAGATCGACAGGGCCAGCATCGCCGGTGCGATCACCACCAGGCCGATCGGGCCCTTGATCAGGATCGACAGGCCGAGCCCGAACCAGAAGGCCAGCTTCCAGGGCCGCCGGGGCGCCTCGCCCGCGCGCGCCGCCAGATAGATGCGCGCCAGTCCCGCCATGGCCAGGGTGACCGCCCCGCACAGCATGGCGTCGGTCTTGGCGATGCCCGCCTCGGTCGACAGCAGGAAGCTGGCCCCGAGGATGGCGCCGGCGAGAAAGCCCGCCCGGCGTCCGAACATGGCCGTTCCCGCCCAGGCGCAGGCCATCGCGGCGAGGATCGCGCCGAGCAGGGACGGCAGGCGATAGGGGGCGATGTCGCGGTTCTCGACATCGGAGGTCACGGCCACCGCGACGGCCTGCATCCAGTAGATGCCGATCGGCTTCTTCCAGCGCGGATCGTCCTGAAAACGGATGTCGATGTAGTCGCCGCTCTCCAGCATCTGCGATGTGGCCTGGGCGTAGCGGCTTTCGTCGCGATCCAGCGGCGGCAGGAGCATCAGCACCGGCAGGCCCGCCAACAACGCCACCAGCCCCGCCAGCAGGGGGCCGCGCCAGCCGGCGATATATCGGTCGAGGTCGGGTCGGCTCATGCCCGGCTTCCTAACACGGCCTTCCCGCCCGCGACACGCCCGCGAAGCCTGGAGCCGGTCGGGTCAGTACCATCCGGCGGCGCGCAGGGCGCGGGCGTAGCGGCGGCTGACCGGAACCTGCAGGCCGCCTTCCAGCGTCAGCAGAGCCCGGCCGTCGCCGCGGCTTATTCCGCGCACGGCGTCGCGGGCGACCCACCAGCTGCGGTGGGTCTGGGCGCCCTCGAGACCCTCCAGCTCGGTCAGGGCGTCGGACAGGCGCATCAGGATAAGGTCCGAGCCGCGGTCGGTGTGGAGGCGCAGATAGTGGTCCTCGGACTGGACCGCGCGAATCGCGGCGCCCCTGAGCCGGGGGGGCAGGCGGTCGGGGAATCGGGCCGGGGCCGCGCCGGGGGCGGCCGCGTGGGTCTGGACCGGGGTGCGGCCGAGGAAGACGTTCAGCGTGCTGACCGCCAGGGTCACGGCCAGCACCGGGGCGAGCATTGCCGGCAGGTCGTGAGGTTCCGCCACGCCTTCGGGCGAAAACATCAGGCCGGTCAGGGCCCAAACCACGACGGACAACGGGCCGGTGATCACCGCCGTCAGGGCGGCGACGGTCAGCCAGGGGCGCGTGTCCATGTCGATGAACCGCTCGATCACGCGTCCGCAAAGATGGCCCCATGAGCCGCCGATCAGCATCACAGGCAGCCAGTAGGCCAAGCGCCACGACAGCGGGGCCTCGTTGGTGCCGAAGGCGCCGGCCACGGCCAGCAGGGCGCCGACGCCCAGCGCCACGGCAAGCCCGCGCAGCAGCACCCGACGTTCGCTGCGCGCGGGCGGATGCGGGAATGGGCCGCGATCGCTCATGCTGGACGGCCCTCCTCGGGCGTGGTCTGAGACAGGCTTGAGACCACGAAACGGAGCCGGAATGAAGCGCCCATCGCCCCTCGCCCCAATGGTCACCGCTTTCGTCGCCGCCCTGTCGCTGTGCGCCGGGCCGGCCGTGGCCGCCGACCTGACCCTGTCGCTGGCGACGCGGGCGACCGGCGGGCGGATCGCAGTGGCGGTCTATCGCGACGCCGAGGCCATGCGGCGCAACGAAGGCGCGGTGCGGACGGCGACGGTGGCGCGCACCGGGGCCGTAACGACCGTGACGTTGGAGGGGCTGGCGCCCGGCCGCTACGCCGTTGCGGCGTTTCACGACACCGACGCGAACGGGCGGCTGTCGACATGGCCGATCGGCCTGCCGAAAGAGGCCTACGGGTTCTCGCGCAACGCCCGCGCGTCCTTCGGCCCGCCGACGTTCGCGGCGGCGGCGTTCGACCTGCCGGACGGCGGCGCGCGGCAGAGCATCACGTTGCGGTAGGGCGTTCGCTCGCGAACCCGGGGCGGTCGTTCGCGCATCGGCGGGCGACGGCGCGCTCCGAAGGTCCCAGCAGGAACCGGCCAACACCGGAGCCCCCGCATGACCGCCCAACCTCTGCCCGTTCCCACCTTTCCGACCCGCCGCCTGTTGCTGCTGGGCGCCGTCGCGCTCGCCGCGGCCGGAGTTCTCGTCGCCATGGTCGGTTTCGGCCACGCGCCCGACTGGGGACTGCTGGCGCGCCAGCCGCTCGCCGTGCGGATCCATGTGCCCGCCGCCATGGCCGCCCTGTTGATCGGGACGGTGCAGCTGGTCGGGGTCAAGGGCACGGGCGTGCACCGGGTGCTGGGGTGGAGCTGGGTCGTCGCCATGCTGACGGTGGCAGGCAGCAGCTTCTTCATACGCCAGATCAATCCGGGCGCCTTCTCGTGGATCCACCTGCTCAGCGGCTGGACCTTCATCGCCGTGCCGATGGCCGTCGTGGCGATCCGGCGCGGGCGGGTGAAGGGGCATGCGCGCGGGATGGCCGGCGCCTTCGTCGGCGGACTGATCATCGCCGGCGCCTTCACCTTCACGCCCGGGCGGCTGATGTGGGAGCTGTTCTTCGGCTAGGCGGCCGGCTGGCATACCGCGCGAAAGCCCGCCGCCGCAAACCGCACCATATAGTCGGACGCCGTCTCCAGATCGCCTGAGCGGCACAGGCCGCCGGACAGCCGGTCCAGTCGCCCGGTCTCGCCCAGCGTCAGGGTCAGGGCCCCCGACAGATTGTGATAGGCCCAGTACAGGTCGACCTCGCGCGCGCCGGGCAGGATGCGCTTGATCAGCTCGATCAGGCGGCGGATCGCGGGGTCGTAGTAGCGGGCCATGATCTCGCCGCCGAAGGTCGGGTTGGCGTTGGTCTGGGCCACCAGAGCCGCATAGTGTTTCCAGCCCGGCCCGCCCTTCAGAGACCATTCGAACGGCGGACGCAGGAAGGCCTCGAACAGACCCTCCAGCGTCATGGCGTCGCCGACGTCGCGGGCATAGCGGTTGATCGCCTCGACCCGCTCGTTGTTCCAGACCTCGGCCCGGCGCAGGAAGACGGCGTCGAACAGCGACCGCTTGGCCCCGAAATAATAGTGGACCAGCGCCGTATCGACGCCCGCCTCGCGCGCCACTTCGCGGATGGTGACGCCGTAGAAGCCGTGTTTGGAGAACAGGTCCTCGGCTGCGTCGAGAATCAGGTCGCGGGTATCGGCGCCGCCGGCGACCTCGGCCTTGCGCGGGCGGCCGCGTTTCACCGCCGGGACTTCGGACTTGCTCATGCGGCCAAGCTAGGCCCGGAGCGGCGCTCAGTGCAACGGCGCCACAGGTCGGCAACGCTGGTAACGCTGCGGAAGCTTCACGTTTGACAGTTGAAGCGAAACAGTTACGTTCCGGGAAAATCATTGAACGCTGAATAAATAAAAGCGTCAGGGCTGGAACAGACGATTGGGGGCTACAATGAACCGCTATGTAAAAACCGCCTTGCTGGCCGGGGCCGCGTGGAGCGCGCTCGCGACCTTCGCCACAGCCCAGGACACCGGGCCGCAGGACGGCGCGACCTCGGTGGACGACGTCGTCGTCACCGCGCGCCGCCGCACCGAAAACCTGCAGGACGTGCCGATCGCCGTCACGGCGGTCAGCGCCGAGACGCTGGAGAACCGCGGCTCGGCCGACATCACGGAACTGGCCCGCTCGACGCCCGGCCTGACGCTGAACTCGGCCCGCGGCTCCAACTCGACCCTGATTTCCTTCATTCGCGGCGTCGGCCAGCAGGACCCGCTGTGGGGCTTCGACCCCGGCGTGGGCCTGTATATCGACGACGTCTACGTCGCCCGCCCGCAGGCCGCCGTGCTCGACATCTTCGACGTCGAGCGCATCGAAATCCTGCGCGGTCCGCAAGGCACGCTCTACGGCCGCAACACCATCGGCGGCGCGATCAAATACGTGACCCGCCGCATCGGCGACGATCCGTTGATCTCGCTGCGCGGTTCTTACGGCAGCTATGACCAGTTCGACGTGGTCGGCAGCATCGCCGGGCCGCTGACCGAGAATTTCGGCATGTCGGCCTCGGTCGCCCGCTATCTGCGCGACGGTTTCGGGACCAACCGCAACACGGGGAACGAACACTACAACAAGGATGTGACCGCCGGACGGGTCAGCTTCGAGTGGACCCCGACCGACAGCCTCTTCTTCCGGCTGGCGGGCGACTATGTGAAGGACAGCTCGAACGCGCGGCACGGTCACCGGCAGATCGCCCCCAGCCCGGCCAATGAATACGACACCTTCGCCGGCGCCGGCGACAAGAACGAAGTCATCACCCGCGGTGTCTCGCTGACGGGCGAATACGAGGCCAACGACTGGCTGACGCTGAAGTCGATCACCGCCTATCGCGACGGCCAAACGCGCGGCAACATCGACTTCGACAACCAGCCCGGGCCCATCCTGGACATCCCCGCCCAGTACGACGACGACCAGTTCAGCCAGGAATTCCAGGCGTTGGTGGAGGGCGATCGCTGGTCCGGCGTGGCCGGCGTCTACTATCTGGACGCCACCGCTTCGGGCGCATTCGACACCGTGGTCGGCGCCTTCAACCTGACCACGCTTACCTCGGGCAGCGTCGACACGAAGAGCTGGTCCGTGTTCGGCGACTTCAGCTATGACCTCACCGATCAGCTGGCGGTCTCGGTCGGCGGCCGCTTCACCCACGATGAGAAAACCGGGACCGTCTTCCGGCGGCAGTTCGCCGGCATCCGCAGCCCGTTCTTCGGCAACAGCGCCGCCATCCCCGGGGCGATCCGCACCAACTACACCGACACCCGTGAGTTCGAGGAGTTCACCCCGCGCGCCAGCGTGTCGTACGAAATCAGCCCCGATCTGACCGCCTATGCCTCTTGGGGCCGCGGCTTCAAGTCAGGCGGCTTCGACATGCGCGGCGACGCGGTCCTCTACCCCGCCACGGTCGACGGCTACGACCCCGAGACGGTCGAGACCGTCGAGCTCGGCCTCAAGGGCCGGCTGTTTGACAGCTTCACCTTCGCCACGGCCGTATTCGACTCCTCCTATGAGGACCAGCAGATCACGACCCAGTATCCGGCGGGAGCCGCGATCGCCTCGGTCGTCGACAACGCCGGCTCGTCCTCGATCCGCGGCTGGGAGTTCGAGGGTTCGTTCCGGGTCACCGACAGCCTCGTGATCAACGGGATGCTGAGCTACATCGACGCCCAGTTCGACGAGTTCCTCGCCTACATCCCGACCTTGTCGGGCAACACGACCTGCCCGACCCTGGTCGGCTGCTTCGTCGACGTCTCCAGCCAGCGGAACTTCCAGAACACCCCCGAGTGGACCGGGTCGATCAGCGCCACCTATCGCCACGACTTCAGCGACGGTTCGGAACTCGCCTTCACCCCTTCGGCCGGATACCGCGGCGCCTACCAGCAGTTCGAGACGGCGGCCCCGCTGCTGGATCAGGAATCCTACTGGCTGTACGACGCCAGCGCGGTCTGGACCTCGGCCAGCGACCGCTGGAC
>DASRWP010000221.1:0-1882 GCA_035654535.1 Brevundimonas sp. | reverse complement strand
CCGTCAGCGTTACGAACGTCCGCCGCTCCGGCAGGGACAGGGCGTCGCGACGGAAGTTGAAGCGCTCCTCGATGCGGGCGTCCGGGATGGCCGCCGTGGCCGCCTCCCCGCCGTCGAACAGGACCACGGAGGCCGTGCGCGATTCGGGCAGCCGGAGCTCGGCGGCGTTCTGGTTCATGAAGGCGGTCAGTTGGGCGTCGGTCGGCGCGGAGGCCGTGCCGGCCATCGCCTGGGTGACGGTGAACCAGCGGGCGTCGCGGCTCTCAAGCGCCTGGCTCGCCAGAACGGCGCCGTAGACGCGGGGAAGGCGCAAGCCGGCGCCGAGGGCGGAGCCGTAGTGCTGGGTCGCGTACTGATCGCGCAGCTGCTCCTCGAACATCTCGGGCGTGGCGTTGTTCTCGGCCAGCTTCTGCCGGTACTGGTTCTCGTCGAACTTGCCGGTGACGGAGTCGAAGAAGCCCGGCGCCTGGCGAATCTCGCGCAGGATCAGGTCCTTCCCGGGGCGGATGCCCGCGTTCCAGGCCCAGTTCAGGAAGCCCATCTGCTGGGCCTTTTGCTCGAGATACTGGGTCAGGCCGCCTTCGCCGATCAGTTCCTCGAAGGTCAGTGCGCGACCGGCCTGTTGCTGCGACTGCTCCAGAATGCGGTCCATCTCGGCGCGGAATTCCGCGGGGCTGACGCTGCGGTCGTCGGCGGTGACGACGTTCTTCGGTCCCAGATTGGCCAGCACGTCCATCTGGCTGCCGCCGGTCACGACCAGGCCGAGGGCCAGCAGGACCAGCAGGCCGACAGCCCATTTCGATTTGGCGAAGGCGCGGAAGGCGGTGAGCATGGTCGGTCCTGGCGGAGCAGCGGCAACGGTGGCGTCTTGGCCTATAGGGGTTGACCGGCCCGCACGGCAAGACAATGGCGCCGAACCGCTTGGCTTGGTGCATCCCCCCGCCTAGAACGCCCGTCATGCAACACACCCTGAAGCTCGTCGCCGGCAACTGGAAAATGAACGGCCTCGCCGCCGGCATGGTCGAGGTGGAGGCGTTGCTAGGCGCCCTCGCAGCCGAACCCGCCCGCTGCCGGGTGGCCCTGTGTCCGCCCGCCACCCTGATCGAACGCATGGCGCGGGCCACATCCGGGAGCGCCATCGAGATCGGCGGACAGGACTGCCGCCCCGAGACGCATGGAGCCTTCACCGGGGACGTGTCCGCGCCGATGCTGAAAGATGCGGGCGCGGGCCTCCTGATCGTCGGGCACTCGGAGCGTCGTCAGGGTTACGGCGAGACGGATGCGCTGGTGTCCGCCAAGGCGGCGGCTGCCCTCGACGCCGGCCTCGCGCCGATCATCTGCGTCGGCGAAACGCTGGAGCAGCGCGAGAGCGGGCGCGCGGTCGAGGTGGTGCGCTCGCAAGTCATGGCCTCGCTGACGCTGGCGCTGACGGGACGTGACTTCGCCGTCGCCTATGAGCCGGTATGGGCCATCGGCACCGGGCTGACGCCGACGCTGGAGCAGATCGAGGAGGTCCACCGCGCCGTGCGCTCGGCCATGATCGAGCGGCTGGGTCTGGGAGTCTCCGCGACACCGATCCTGTACGGCGGCTCGGTGAAGCCGGACAACGCTCGCGACATCCTCGCCGTGCCCGAGGTCGGAGGCGCACTCGTGGGCGGAGCTTCGCTCAAGGCCGCCGACTTCCTAGGGATCATACGCGGGGCCTGACCCGAGGGGCGCGTTTGCTCCCGCTTCCCATCGATGTTAGACGCCCCCGCTTGATCGGCGCGGTCCTGCGCCACATGTATCGGCCGCCATGCTCCAGACCATTCTCCTCGTCGCCATGATCCTCATCTCGGTCGCGCTCGCCGGCGTGATCCTGATCCAGCGCTCCGAAGGCGGC
>DASRWP010000220.1:0-3319 GCA_035654535.1 Brevundimonas sp. | reverse complement strand
CCCTCGGCCGCCGCCGCCGTCACCTCGAGGCTTCGAACCCGGGCGTCGATGTCGTGGGTCATGCCGGTGACCATGACTTCGTCCACGCCGGTCAGGGCGATGAACTCCGCCAGTTTCGACCGTACTCTCTCCGGCCCGCCGATCGCCGCATAGGTCAGCCGGCTGTCGGCCGCCGCCAGCTGGCGCGCGTCCAGCACCGAGGTGATGTCGTCGACGGGCGGTTTCAGCCGGCCCGGCTTGCCCGTCACCACGGCGGCGAACGCCTGCTGCATCGAGGTCGACAGCCGTTGCGCCTCCGCGTCGCTGTAGGCGGCGAAAACGTTCACCGCGGCCATGGCGTATGGCCGCTCCTGCGCCTTCGAGGGCCGGAAGCCGGCGCGATAGCTCTGCAGCGCCTGCAGCAGCAGCTCCGGCGCGAAATGGCTGGCGAAGGCGAACGGCAGGCCGAGGTGTGCGGCCAGCTCGGCGCTGAAAAGGCTGGAGCCCAGCAGCCAGATCGGCACGTTCGAACCGGCGCCGGGCCAGGCCGTCACCCGCTGGCCGTCGACCGGATCGGCGAGGAAGGCCTGCAGCTCCATCACGTCGCGAGGGAACTGGTCGGCGGCCTCGAAATAGCGGCGCAGCGCCCGCGCGGTCTCGCCGTCCGTCCCCGGCGCGCGGCCGAGCCCCAGATCGATCCGGCCGGGATACAGCGCCTCCAGCGTGCCGAACTGTTCGGCGACCACCAGCGGGGCGTGGTTGGGCAGCATGATCCCGCCCGAGCCGACGCGGATCCGCTGGGTCGCCCCGGCGATCTGGCCGATGACCACGGCTGTCGCCGCGCTGGCGATGCCGGGCATGTTGTGGTGTTCGGCGACCCAGAAGCGGGTGAACCCAAGCCGGTCCGCGGCCTGTGCGCAGGCCGTGGTCTCCAGCAATCCGCGCCGTGCGTCCCCGCCCTCGACGATGGGCGACAGGTCGAGCACTGAGAAGGCGGTCATGCTGCGCTAGATCGGGTTGCGGCGCCGGGATGCAAGGCCCAGTGTGCGTGCAGTAACGGTCGGGCCCACCCTCACAAGCCCCCGACGCTTGGAGTCGCCATGACAGTCCTTGCCTCGCTTGTCTCAGCCGCCGTTGCTCTTGCGCCCGTACAGGCGACGGCTCCCGCTCCCGATCTTGGCGGCGTGTGGGAGGGACAGATCAGCGTCGGCGGCCAGTCGATCCGACTCGTCTTCCGCATCGACGCCGCCGGCAATGCGGTGATGGACAGCCCGGATCAAGGCGCGCGCAACATCCCCATCGACCGACCCACCGTCGAGGGCGGGGTCGTCCGCTTCGTCGTGCCTGCATTGCAGGGTCGGTTCGAGGGCACGCGCTCCGACGACGGCCGGACCCTGACCGGCGCTCTGTCGCAGGGCGGCATCACCCTGCCGCTGGTCCTGACCCGAACCGCCGCCACGGCGACCCTCGCCGCCCGGCCGCAGACGCCGGCCCCTCCCTTTCCCTATCGCAGCGAGGTCGTCGCCTTCGATAACCCCGCCTCGACCAACGTGCGGCTGGCGGGCGCCCTGACCCTGCCCGAGGGGCCGGGACCGTTCCCCGCCGCCGTCCTGATTTCCGGCACGGGCCCGCAGGACCGCGACGAGACCATCGAGGGGCACAAGGCCTTCGCCGTCTGGGCCGACGCCCTGACGCGCCGGGGGGTCGCGGTGCTCCGCTATGATGATCGCGGCGTGGGGAGCTCGACGGGAAACCACGGCGCGGCGACCCAGCGCGAATTCGCGTCAGACGTAAAGGCGGCTGTCGACTGGCTGGCTGCGCGGTCGGACATCGACCCGACCCGTATCGGGCTGATCGGCCACAGCGAAGGCGGCGTATTCGCGCCCCTCGCCATCCAGGACGGCGCGCGGGCGGCCTGGGTCGTCACCCTCGCCGGCCCGGCGGTGTCGGGCGGCGAGATCGTGCAGGAACAACAGCGCCGCATGGCTGTTGCGGCGGGTTTGCCGGCCGACCAGGTCGAGAGCTCGAATGCATTTCAACGTCGGATCATCGCCGCCATCGTGAACAACGCCGCTGACCCGGATGCGGCCCGGCGCGAGGTCGATGCGCTGCTGGTCGCCGGCGGACGCCCACCCGCCGAGGCCGCCCGGATCGCCGCGGCGATGACCGGCGACTGGTATCGGGGCATGGTTGTTTTCGATCCCGCCGACGCCATCCGCGGCATCGGTGTTCCGATGCTCGCGGTCTATGGAGAAAAGGACCTGCAGGTGCCCCCCGACCAGAACGCATCGGTCCTGTCGCGGCTCAAGCCCGACGCCGAGGTAGTGGTTTTGCCGGGCCTGAACCATCTGTTCCAGCCGGCCCGGACGGGCCTGCCTACCGAGTACGGGCAGATAGAAACGACGCTCGATCCGTCGGTGATCCGGACGGTGACCGACTGGGTCGCGGCCCGCTCGGGCCTTTAATCTCACACCGGGTGCGTCGGTTCGGGCTTCACGTCCGCAGGCGCCGGTTCGGGGGTCGAGGGCACGTCGGGCAGGGGGATAAACTCCAGATCGTCCTCGCTCGGCAGCGTCATCCGCCCGGCTTTCCAGTCGGCCTTGGCCTGATCGATCCGCTCCTGTTTCGAGTGGACGAAGTTCCACCAGATGATGCGCGGTCCAACCGGTTCGCCGCCCAGCACCATCACTGACGACGGCTGCAGCGCCTTGACGGTCGGCTCGGCGTTGGGCTCCAGCACGATCATTTGGCCCGCGCGGAAGGCGCGGTCCCCGACTTCGATCTCGCCCTTGGCGACATAGAGCGCCCGTTCGGAATAGCCGCCTGAACCAACGAAGCTCTTGCCCGGCGGGGGCGCCGTGCGGACGCCCTCGGCCAGTTCCCAGTGGACATAGAACAGCGGTGACGAGGTCTGCACTGCAGCCCTGGCCCCGTAGGCTTCGCCCGCCACCAGCCGCGCGAACATCCCGTTGTTGTCATAGGCCGGCTGGCCATCCTCGCCGTGGTGATAAAATGCCGGCTCGGCCTCCTCCGACTCCTCCGGCAGGGCGATCCAGGCCTGCATCCCGTGCATCGGCCCGCCCTGGCTCCTCTTCAGCGGGTCGGTCCGTTCGGAGTGGACGATGCCCTTTCCGGCCGTCATCCAGTTGACCTCGCCCGGGCGGATGGCCTGGGTCGCGCCGGTGTTGTCCCGGTGCATGATCTCGCCCTCGAACAGATAGGTCAGGGTCGACAGGCCGATGTGCGGATGCGGCCGCACATTGATCGCCTCCGACCCCGGCGCGAACTCGGCCGGCCCCATCTGGTCGAGGAAGATAAACGGCCCCACCATCCGACGGGC
>DASRWP010000219.1:0-3891 GCA_035654535.1 Brevundimonas sp. | reverse complement strand
CGGGGTTCATGACCGCGCGGGGCGCCGGCAACCTGTTGACCAAGACGACCTGGGTTCTGGCAGTTCTGTTCTTCCTCTGCGCCATCGGCCTGACCATCCTCGGCAACGTCGAGCGGTCCCGGGACTCGATCGTCGACGCGGACTCGATCGGCGAACTCCTCGCCCCGACTACTCCGACGACTGCTCCAGCGACTGATCCTTCCGCTCCCGCCCAGCCGGCGGCGCCGTCGCTGCAAAACCTGGAATCGAGCCTTTCGGGCGTGTCGGCGGCTCCCGCTCCGACGCAGGCCCCGGCGCCCGCCCAGCCCGCACCGGCGCAATAAGGGTGGGCGGGGACCTTATCCCCGCCTTCCTCTCCCGCCCTCATAGTCTCCGCATTACGCCGCTCGAATCAGCGGTAGAGTGATCCCCCATGGCCCGTTACGTGTTCATCACCGGCGGCGTGGTTTCCTCATTGGGAAAAGGCCTCGCCTCAGCCGCTCTCGGCGCGCTTCTGCAGGCGCGTGGCTACAAGGTTCGCCTGCGTAAGCTCGATCCCTATCTCAACGTCGATCCGGGCACGATGAGCCCGTATCAGCACGGCGAGGTCTTCGTCACCGATGACGGGGCCGAAACCGACCTCGACCTCGGGCACTACGAGCGGTTCACCGGGGTCTCAGCCGCAAAATCGGACAACATCACGACCGGCCGAATCTATTCGACCATCCTCGAGAAGGAACGGCGCGGGGACTATCTGGGCGCGACCGTGCAGGTCATTCCGCACGTCACCGATCAGATCAAGTCTTTCTGCCTGACGCCCGCCCTGACCGACGACGGGGAGGACGTCGACTTCGTGCTGGTCGAGATCGGGGGCACGGTGGGCGACATCGAGGGCCTGCCGTTCTTCGAGGCGATCCGCCAGCTGGGCCAGGATTTGCCGCGCGGCCAGTCCTGCTTCGTCCACCTGACCCTGCTGCCGTTCATCAAGACTGCCGGCGAAATGAAGACCAAGCCGACGCAGCACTCGGTGAAGGAGCTGCGCTCGATCGGCATCCAGCCCGACATCCTGCTGTGCCGCTGCGAATTCCCGATCCCGCCCGAGGAGAAGCGCAAGATCGGCCTGTTCTGCAACGTGCGCGAAAGCGGCGTTATCCAGGCGATGGACTCGAACGACATCTACGCCGTGCCGCTGGACTATCACCGCGAGGGACTGGATGCGGAGGTGTTGGCCCACTTCGGCCTGACGGACGCGCCCGCGCCGGACCTGTCGATGTGGCAGGAGATCGCCCGCCGTCGGCAGCAGCCGGACGGCGAGGTCACTGTGGCCGTGGTCGGCAAATACACGGTCCTGAAGGACGCCTACAAATCCTTGATCGAGGCGCTGCATCACGGGGGCGTGGCGAACAACGTCAAGGTCAACATAGACTGGGTCGAGGCCGAGACCTTCGAGGCGGACCGCGAGGCGTGCGATGCGCGACTGCAGGCGGCCCACGCGATTCTGGTGCCGGGCGGCTTCGGCGAGCGCGGGTCGGAGGGCAAGATCGAGGCGGCCCGTTTCGCCCGCGAGCGCAAGATTCCGTACTTTGGAATCTGTTTCGGCATGCAGATGGCGGTGATCGAGGCGGCCCGGAACCTGGCCGGATATCCAAAGGCGTCATCGACCGAGTTCGGCCCGACGTCCGAGCCGGTGGTCGGGCTGATGACGGAGTGGACGCAGGGGAACCAGCGGGTGCTGCGCCAGCAGGGCGGGGACATGGGCGGCACCATGCGGCTGGGCGCCTATGACTCGACGTTGAAGCCGGGCTCGAAGATCGCACAGATGTATGGCTCGACGACCATCAGCGAGCGTCACCGGCACCGGTACGAGGTCAACATCAACTACCGCGAGGCCGTCGAACAGAAAGGCGGGCTGATCTTCGCGGGGTTGTCGCCGGATGGCGTGCTGCCGGAGACGGTGGAGCGCGAGGACCATCCGTGGTTCATCGGGGTGCAGTATCACCCGGAGCTGAAGAGCCGCCCGTTCGCCCCGCACCCGCTGTTCGCCGGCTTCATCGAAGCGGCGCTCGTGCAGAGCCGGCTGGTCTAGGACTGCGTCCGGAAGACCGGATCGGCCTTCACGGCCTCGACGATCATCTCCATGGCGGCGCGGACGCGGGCGAGGCTGCGCAAGTCGGCGTGAACCACCAGCCACAGACTGCGCTCCAGCGCGACCGCGTCGGGCAGGACCCGGACGAGACCGGCCTCCCGGGCGGCTATGAAGTCGGGAAGCACGCACAACCCGGCCCCGGCAAGGCACGCCTGAAGCTGGGCGATCAGGTTGGAGCTTTGCAGACCGACGCGGATATCGACGTCGGGCGCCTCCATATAGTCGAGCTCGGGCGCGTAGAGCAGGTCGCCGATGTAGCCAATGAAGCGGTGTCCCTGCATGTCGGCGCGAGTCCGGATGGGCGGACGGGCGTCGAGATAGGAGGGTGCGGCGTAGAGGCTGAGGCGGTAGTCGGTCAGCTTGCGCGACACCAACCGCCCCTCGCGGGGCGCGCTGAGGGTCACCGCCACGTCGGCCTCCCGCTTTGACAGGCTGAGCACCCCCGGAATTGCGACGAGCTGGATATCCAGCGCGGGATGCCGGTCCGCAAGCCGCGCCATCAGCGGGGCGAGCACATAGCTGCCAAAGCCTTCCGGGGCGCCGATCCGCACCGTGCCGGTCACCGCCTGGTCCGCCTCGCCCAGTTCGGCGCCGGCCAGCATGGCGAGGCTTTCAATCTTCTCCGCGGTCGGCAGCAGCCGTTCGCCGTGGACGGTCAGGGCATAGCCCTGGGGGCTGCGGGCGAACAGGCGCGCGCCCAGACCGTCCTCCAGGGCGGCGATCCGACGCGCCACGGTGGTGTGATCCATGCCGATACGCGGCGCGGCCGTAGTCAGCCGCCCGGTGCGGGCGACCGCGAGGAAGGCGCGCAAGTCGTTCCAGTTGAAGTCGGCCATGGCTCCCCTGAGCAAAAATGCAGAATGGAAGCGCAGAACATCGCATCGTCACACCAATAAAGCCATGGCATACGGCGTTAGCTGACCGCTGCTTTGCAATCGAGAACCGACATGGCCTTCGACTCCGTCGCCTTCGCCCCGACCATTCTCGTGAAGACACCCGTGTTCACCGAAGCGTTCGACATGGCCACCGCGCCGTGCCCGGAATGGACGCGGGACAACCCGGACCGCGCTCTGGCGTTGCTGTTCGTGGCGCCCAGCGACTGCTACGCCGTCGACGTTCTCGTCTCCCTGCCCGCGAAGGCCTGACCATGACCGCGTCGCCGTATCCGACACCTGCAACGCCCGATCCCGCCGCTGTAGCGGAGACCTTGACGACGCTGATGCAGAACGCGGCCGCAGCCGCACGAGCGACTTTGACGCAGGCCGCGTCCCCCAAGAGCCTGCCTTACGACCCGACCACGTTCGCCAGGGCCGTGTTCGATTTCAACACGGCCGTGATGATGCAGCCGACTGCGCTGTTCGACGCGCAGGCGAAGAACTGGAACGACTGGACGGCCCTGTGGCGCACCATGGGAGAGCGGGCGATGGGGCAGGACGTGACGCCGGTCGCGACCCCGGCCAAGGGCGACCGCCGGTTCTCGAGCGCCGCATGGACGGACGAGCCGGTGTACGACTATCTGAAGCAGAGCTATTTACTGGCCGCGAAGCAGATTCAGGACTTCGTGGCGACGGCGCCAGTCAACGAAGAGACTCGCGCCCAGGTCGACTTCGCCAGCCGCCAGATGATGAACGCGCTGGCCCCGACCAACTTCCCCCACACCAATCCCGACGTGGCGCGGCGCACCATTGAAAGCGGCGGGCTGAACCTGCTGACCGGACTGTCCAACCTGCTGGAGGATGTCGGGGCAGGGCAGGGGCTGGTCGCGC
>DASRWP010000218.1:0-1548 GCA_035654535.1 Brevundimonas sp. | reverse complement strand
CAAATGATAGAAACTGGTGTTGAGTTCGACGGTCTCGAACGTCTCGGCGTAGAAGCCGAACCAGAGGCACTGGGGCGTTTTCGGCGGGTAGAAACGCTCCCGCCAGTGGCGGTAGGCCCATCCCGAACAGCCTATCCTGATCCGACCCGTCATGGCGGCGATGAAACGGAACGGCGTGGAAATTAGTTTCGCCTCCCGTTGTTTACCTATGTTAGGAGAGGCGATGCGCAGGTTCGGCATCTGGACGATCGTGATTCTGACGGCGCTGGTCAGCGCCGCGGTGACCAGTGCCTTCTGGATGATCGCGTTCAACCTCGGCCCCGTCGGCCCCGCGCCCGAGCCGCGCCAGGCCGGGGCGCAGGCGGCCCCGGCCAAGGCCGACCTCGAAATCGGTCCTTCGGGCCTCGCCATCCCCGTCGCCGGGATCAAGCCGGAAGCGCTCGCCGACACCTACACCCAGTCGCGCGCCGGCGGCGCCCGCGTTCACAACGCGATCGACATCATGGCGCCGCACGGCACCCCCGTCGTCGCCGCGGCGCCGGGCGTGGTCGAAAAGCTCTATTTCAGCCAGGGCGGCGGTGGCATATCCGCCTACGTCCGCTCGCCCGACAAAGGCTGGATTTTCTATTACGCCCATCTCGAGGCCTATGCGCCCGGGCTGAAGGAAGGCCAGGTGGTGAAACTGGGCGACCTGATCGGCACGGTGGGCTCCACCGGCAACGCCAATCCGGCCGGCCCGCACCTCCACTTCGCGGTCAACAGGATGGCTGGCGGCGAGGATTGGCACAAGGGAAGCCCGGTCAATCCATACCCCCTGCTTGCGGGAAAGACGGGCGCCCGCTAAGGCGCCAGCCGGCTCTTTCCCACACTCTCCAGCGAGAATGACATGAAGATCAGCGGCGTGGACATTCGTCCCGGCAACATCATCGAATATGAAGGCGGCATCTGGCGCGCCGTCAAGATTCAGCACACCCAGCCGGGCAAGGGCGGCGCCTACATGCAGGTCGAGATGAAGAACCTCATCGACGGCCGCAAGAACAACGTCCGCTTCCGCTCGGCGGAGTCGGTGGAGCGGGTCCGGCTCGACACCAAGGATTTCCAGTTCCTGTTCAAGGACGGCGACGCGCTGACTTTCATGGACAAGGACAATTACGAGCAGATCACGCTCGACGCCGGCATCCTCGGCGACGCCGCGGCCTTCCTTCAGGACGGCATGGACGTGGTGATGGAGCTTTGGGAGGAGCGGCCGATCTCGGTCCAGCTTCCCGACACGATCGAGGCGATGATCGTCGAGGCCGACGCGGTGGTGAAGGGGCAGACCGCTTCCTCCTCCTACAAGCCGGCTTTGCTGGAGAACGGTGTTCGAGTGATGGTGCCGCCGCACATCGGTGCCGGGACGAAGATCGTCGTCGACGTGTATGAGCAGACCTACATCCGCCGCGCGGATTGAGTTCTTACCCCTCTCCCCTTCAGGGAGAGGGACAGCCCCCGAAGGGGGCAGGGTGAGGGCATGATGCCTCCTGCCCGTGCCCCCACCCCCCCCCCCCG
>DASRWP010000217.1:0-2080 GCA_035654535.1 Brevundimonas sp. | reverse complement strand
GTCCACCTGTCGCTGACCGCCAACCCGTCGCACCTCGAGATCGTCAACCCGGTGGTGCTGGGCAAGGCCCGCGCGAAACAGGCGTTCGACATCCGCGAGGCGGCGGCTGGCGACGGCGACGCGCAGACCGCGCTCGACCGCGGCAAGGTCGTGCCGCTGCTGATCCACGGCGACGCCGCCTTCGCCGGACAGGGCGTCGTCGCCGAGTGCTTCGCCCTGATGGGGCTGAAGGGCTACCGCACCGGCGGGACCCTGCATTTCGTCGTCAACAACCAGATCGGCTTCACCACCAGCCCGCGGAACAGCCGCTCGTCGCCCTATCCTTCGGACGTCGCCCTGATGGTGCAGGCGCCGATCTTCCACGTGAACGGCGACGATCCGGAAGCCGTGGTGTTCGCCGCCAAGGTGGCCACCGAGTTCCGCCAGAAATTCCACAAGGACGTGGTGGTGGACATGTTCTGCTACCGCCGCTTCGGCCACAACGAGGGCGACGATCCGACCTTCACCCAGCCGCTGATGTATTCGAAGATCCGCGCCCTGCCGTCGACGCGCGAGATCTACGCCGAGCGGCTGATCGCCGAGGGTGTGATCGGTCAGGCCGAGGTGGACGCCGAGCTCGCCCGTTTCGAGGCCTTCCTCGACGCCGAGTTCGAGGCCGGCAAGACCTTCGAGGCGAAGAAGGCCGACTGGATGGACGGCCAGTGGCAGGGCATTGGCCTGCCCGAGGGCGACGAGCGGCGCGGCGAGACCTCGGTCCCCGCGGCGAAGCTGGCCGATCTTGGCCACCGACTGACGACCATTCCCAACGACGTCGACATGCACAAGACGCTGAAGCGCGTCATGGACGGCCGGCGCGAGATGATCACGACCGGCGCGAACATCGACTGGGCCACGGCCGAGAGCCTGGCCTTCGCCTCGCTGCTGGACGAAGGCTTCCCGGTCCGGCTGTCCGGGCAGGACTCGGTGCGCGGCACCTTCAGCCAGCGTCACTCCGGCATCGTCGATCAGACCACAGAGGCCCGCTACGTCCCGCTGAACAACCTGCGCGAGGGCCAGGCGGAGTACGAGGTCATCGACTCGGCCCTGTCTGAAGAGGCGGTGCTGGGCTTTGAATACGGCTACGCCCTGACCGATCCGAACACGCTGGTCATGTGGGAGGCCCAGTTCGGCGACTTCGTGAACGGCGCGCAGGTGGTGATCGACCAGTTCATCACCTCGGGCGAACGCAAATGGCTGCGCATGTGCGGCCTGACCATGCTGCTGCCGCACGGCTACGAGGGGCAGGGCCCCGAGCACTCGTCGGCCCGGCTGGAGCGGTTCCTGCAGCAGTGCGCCGAGGACAACATCCAGGTCGCCAACTGCACCATCCCGGCCAACTATTTCCACATCCTGCGCCGCCAGATGCACCGGCCGTTCCGCAAGCCGCTGATCATCATGACGCCCAAGTCGCTGCTGCGGCACAAGAAGGCGGTCTCGACCCTGGCGGACATGGCCGAGGGCTCGTCCTTCCACCGCGTCCTGCACGACGACGCCCAGACCCGTCCGGAAATCGCCGGCGTCACGATCAAGGCCGACAAGGCGATCCGCCGCGTCATCCTGTGCTCGGGCAAGGTCTATTACGACCTGCTGGAACGGCGCGAGCGCGAGGGGATCGACGACGTCTATCTGATGCGGCTGGAGCAGTTCTACCCCTGGCCGATGAAGTCGCTGCTGACCGAACTGGCCCGCTTCCCAAACGCCGAACTCGTGTGGTGTCAGGAAGAGCCCAAGAACATGGGCGGCTGGACCTTCGTCGATCCGTGGCTGGAGCTGACGCTGGAGAAGCTGAACGTGAAGTCGGGCCGCGCCCGCTATGTCGGCCGCCCCGCCTCCGCCTCGACCGCCGCCGGGCTGATGAGCCGGCACCAGAAAGAACTCGACGCCTTCCTGACCGACGCCTTCGCCTGATCCCGGATAACGGCTTCGCCGTTTCCGGGATGACGATTACAAACCAGACGACCGACACGAAAGCCTGACCGACATGGCCGACATACTGACCCCCGCCCTCGGCGAATCCGTCACCGAAGCCACCATCGGCAAG
>DASRWP010000216.1:0-5162 GCA_035654535.1 Brevundimonas sp. | reverse complement strand
CCTCTTCGAGCCGACCGTTCGGGTTCTGCTGGCTGGTCAAATGCACATGACTGTCGATCAGGCCGGGAAGCACGAATGAGTCGCGCAGGTCGACGATCCGGCCCTCTCCGACGAAGCCGTCGCGCACTTCGACGACCCGGTTCCCTTCGATCACGAGAGTTTTATCACGCTCGACCCGCCCCGCGGCGGGATCAGCCAAGAGCCGCCCTATTTGAACGAACGTGGTTCCTGCTCCGGGCGGTGGAGGGGCCAGTGGGGCGGTTTGCGCCGCAACGCTCGTAGCGAACAATATGGCGGCGGCCGCCATCAACGACGTGATCGAATTCACGAAACCCTCCAAAACCGGTCCGCCACCTTAGACGCCCGGCAGCTTTCGCCAAGGCTCAGGTTGTAGGAGGCCGCCCTAACTGAAACATTCCGTCACATCGGAAACGTGCGAGGGGCGTCGCATGCGGCTAGCAAGACGTGGATTCATACTGGGCGGCGCGGCGCTGATGTCGGGCTGCGCCACGGCGGCGACGCAGACGCCGGTGAGCGTTGCGGCGCTGCCGACCGTCAGGGTCGAACCTCTGGCGCGAGCGCCGGAGGTCATCACTGCCGAGCTGAACTCCACCCGCCGGCTGGATCCTCGCGGCCAGATCCGCAAGGATCTGCTGGAACGGGCGACCGCCGCGCTCGACATCCACGGCCACAGAATCTCCCGCCGCGACCGCATGTATCTGGTCGATTTCCAGAAGTTCTCGGGCGACGAGCGCCTGTACGAGGTCGATCTGGAGGGGGGCGTCGTGACCCTGATGCGGACCAGCCACGGCCGCGGTTCGGACCCGGCGCACACCGGCTTCGCGACAACCTTCGGCAACACGATGGACAGCCATATGTCCTCGGTCGGCGCGTTCGCCACGGCCGGCGCCAGCTTTGGCGTCCAGCAGGGGCCGAACGTCCTGCTGGACGGGCTGGAGTATTCCAACGACCGCGCCCGCGAACGGGCCATCATCATCCACGGCGCCGACTACGCCGAACCGTCCTTCCTCGCCCGCGAAGGCAAGCTGGGCCGGTCGTATGGCTGTTTCTCGGTGGCCCATGCCGACCTGCCGGCCCTGCGCGAACGGATGGGCGAGGGGCGGCTGCTGTTCGCTTGGGCCTGATCAGTCCCGTTCCAGCGCCCGCCAGCCGATATCGGTCCGGTGGAAGCCGCCAGGCCAGTCGATCTTCTTGACCACCGCATAGGCGCGCTCGCGCGCCTGGGCGATGTCCCTGCCCCGGGCGCAGACGTTCAGCACGCGTCCGCCGGCGGCGGCCAGTTGCCGATCGGCGCGGCGCCGGGTTCCGGCGTGGAAGACCTGCACGTGCGGTCCGAAGTCCTGCTCGGCCCCACGGATGATCGATCCCTCCAGCGGGCTGTCGGGATAGCCCGAAGCCGCCAGCACGACGCAGATAACCGTCTCGTCCCTGAACCCCGGCATCGGCGCGCGGCTGAGGTCGCCTCGGGCGCAGGCGAGCAGCAGGGGAACGATGTCGCCTTCCAGCCGCATCATCAGCACCTGGCATTCGGGATCGCCGAAGCGGGCGTTGAACTCCACGACCTTGGGACCCTCCTCGGTGGCCATCAGGCCGGCGTAGAGGACGCCGCGGTAGGGTGAGCCCTCCGCCGCCATCGCCGCCACCACCGGCTGCACGATTGTGCGGTCGGCGGCCTCGACCATCTCGGGCGTGAACACCGGCGCCGGCGAATAGCTGCCCATGCCCCCGGTGTTGGGGCCAAGGTCGCCGTCATAGGCGCGCTTGTGGTCCTGCGCCCCACCCAGCAGCACGGCCCGCTGCCCGTCGCACACGGCGAACAGGGAGCCCTCCTCGCCCGCCATGAATTCCTCGATAACGATGCGGGCGCCGGCCGGGCCGAACCGCCCGCCCAGCATGCGCTCGATCTCGGCCTCGGCCTCGCGCTTGCTGGGAGAGATGGCCACGCCCTTGCCCGCCGCCAGACCGTCGGCCTTGATCACGTAGGGGGGCTTGAACACCGTCAGAGCCTGTCGCGCCTCGTGCAGTCGCGTGTAGACGCCATAGCCCGCCGTCGGGATTTCATGCCGTTCCATGAAGGCCTTCGAGAAGGCCTTTGAAGTCTCCAGCTGCGCCGCCTTGGCGGTCGGGCCGAAACAGGGGATGCCCGCCGCCGCCAGCCGGTCGGCGAGACCGGCCTCAAGCGCGGTTTCGGGGCCGACCACAACGAGATCAGCCTTCATCTCCCGGGCCAGCGCCGTCAGCCTGTCGGCTTCCGTGACCTTTATCGGGGCCAGTTCGCCCAGCTTTTCCATGCCGGGGTTGCCGGGCGCGATGATCAGCCGCCGCAACAGCGGCGATTGCGCGATTTTCCACGCCAGCGCGTGCTCTCGCCCGCCCGATCCCACCAGCAGGATGTTCATGCGCGGGCAATGGCCGCAGCGACGGAGCCGGTCAAGTCGCCGCTTCGCATCAGGCCAGGACGGAGGAGATCACATAGACGGCCACGGCGATCAGCAGGATCACGCCAATGACCAGCCATGGGCTTATCGCAGGGTCGCCGCTGCGCCGCCCCAGTTCGCTTTCGCGGGGGTCCCGGTCGGCGGGATCGGTATTGCGGGGGTCGGCCATGGGGCACGGTTGCTTGCATCCGCCGTTCCCGCAAGCTCCAACTGCCGCTAGGCTTGCCGAATGAGTGACGACTCCTACGTCTTCGAGGGCCCGGCCGATGAACCTCCGGCGCCAATCCGCGACAACAATCCGCCCCAGACGGTTTCGGAGCTGTCCTTCGCCCTCAAACGCACGCTTGAGGACCGGTTCGGGCACGTCCGCCTCCGCGGCGAGATATCCAAGGTCAATCGCCACGCCTCGGGCCATGTCTACCTGACGCTGAAGGACGACAAGGCCTGTATCGACGGCGTCATCTGGAAGGGTCAGGCCCGGGGTCTCGGTGTGCAGCCGGAGACCGGTCTAGAGGTGATCGTCACCGGCAAGATCACCTCCTACCCGGCGCGCTCGTCGTATCAGATCGTCATCGAGACCATGGAGGCGGCCGGCGCCGGCGCCTTGCTGGCGCAGCTGGAGCGGCTGAAGGTCAAG
Source organism: Brevundimonas sp. (assembly GCA_035654535.1). GTDB lineage: Bacteria > Pseudomonadota > Alphaproteobacteria > Caulobacterales > Caulobacteraceae > Brevundimonas. Next base: position 2,066 of record DASRWP010000216.1, on the reverse strand, counting down.
CTGAGGGGCGAAGGCCTGTTCGATCCGGAGCGCAAGCAGGCGATCCCGACGTTTCCCGCCGTCATTGGTGTGATCACCAGCCCGACGGGCGCGGTGATCCGCGACATCCTGCACCGGATCGCCGAACGATGGCCGTGCCGGGTCGTGGTCTGGCCGGTCGTAGTTCAGGGAGAGGCAGCCTGCGGTCAGGTGGCGAACGCCATCCGTGGTTTTGACGCGCTCAGGCCGGGCGGCCCCATCCCGCGGCCGGACCTGCTGATCGTCGCGCGCGGCGGCGGGTCGGTGGAGGACCTGTGGTGCTTCAACGACGAGGGCCTGGCGCGGACCGTCGCGAGCGCGGCCATCCCCATCATCTCCGCTGTCGGTCACGAGACCGACACCACCCTGATCGATTTCGTCTCGGACCGCCGCGCGCCGACGCCGACTGGCGCGGCCGAGATTGCGACGCCGGTGCTCGCAGACCTGAAGTATGCCGTGGCCGATCTGGACCGCCGGCTGGCCCGCACCGGCGGGCGCATTCTCGAGGACCGGCGGACGCGGCTTCGCGCCGCCGCGCGGGGCCTTCCAGCACGGCCCGAAGACCTTCTTGCCCTGCCGCAGCAGCGCCTCGACCACGCTGGCAGCCGGCTGGGGTCGGGGCTGACCCGCAATCTCGCCGTTCACGAGCGCGGCCTGATCGGCGTGACGGGCCGGCTCTCCCGCGCCCTGCTCGACCGGGCGATAGAACGTCGCCGTGACCGACTGGGATCCGTGGCCGCGCGCATGGGCGCAAGTCTCAACGCCAATACCAGGGCGCACGAACATCGCCTGCTTCGCGCGCTCGCCAAACTGTCGCCCGAACCCCTGCACCGCCGACTGGATCAGCGCGCAGCCCGACTTGAGTCCGTCGGCGGCCGCCTTATCGCCCTGCCCCGCCGGCTCGACGCCGACGCCGCCCGGCTGGCCGCCCTGTCACGCGCCCTGGCCGGCCTCAATCCAAAGACGCCAAAGCCCGGCTTCGCACGGGTGGAGTCCGTGGACGGGACCATGATCGCCGCCGCCGCCGGACTGTCGGACGGTCAACAGGTGAGTCTGATCTTCGCCGATGGAGCGAAAGGCGCGCGGATCGATGGTGGCGAAGCGCCGCCGCCTGCGCCGCTACGACCCGCTGCCGTGAAGCCGAAGACTGCCGGGACGGATCAGGGAAGCCTGTTCTGACTCTTGCCTGTGGGTGCACCGGCGCCCTAGCCTGTGCGGCATGAGCGCATCGCCTGCAGATATCGCCACCCTCCACTATGGCGACGGAGAGTTCGTCGTGCTGAAGCCCGGGCGGGCGGTGGTCTGCGCGGTGACCGGTCAGGCCGTGCCGCTGGAGACGCTGCGATACTGGTCTGTCAGCCGGCAGGAGGCCTACGCCGGCCCCAACGAGGCCTTCCAGCGCCTTGGACAGATGCCGTGACCCTGCCCCGCCGTCAGATGATGCTGGGCGGCGGAGCGCTGACGATCTTGATGCGGGGGCCCGCGCCGGGCTTGGCTCCGGCGCAGATCCAGGGCCTGCCCATGACGGGCCGTTTCGTTCAGGGCGGGTATGCGTTTGGCCGAACATGGCCGCTGGCCACGGTCTCCGTGGACGGCGAGGCGCTGACGACGGCCTCCGCCGACGGTCTGTTCGTCGTCGGCTTCGATCGTGACGCTCCGGCGACCGTCCGCCTTGACGCCCGCCAAGGATCACAGTCCGCCGGGCAGGTTCTGACGATCGAGAGGGGAGACTTCCCGACATCGCGGATCGACGGGCTGCCCCCGGCGACCGTCACCCCGGACGATCCGGAGTTGCTGGCCCGGATCCGGCGCGAGGCGACCGTGAAGGCGGCCGGATTCGCCAGTCGCGCGGAGAGCGAGCATTTTCGCGACGGCTTCGACTGGCCGCTGGAAAATTTCCGGATCAGCAGCGCGTGGGGCAGCCAGCGGGTGCTCAACGGAACGCCGGCCCGGCCCCACTACGGCGTCGATCTTGCGGCGCCCCAAGGCACGCCCATTCGCGCGCCGGCCGCCGGCGTGGTGACCCTGGCGCAGCCAGACATGCATTT
>DASRWP010000215.1:0-3682 GCA_035654535.1 Brevundimonas sp. | reverse complement strand
GGTGATCGACGGAGGCGGCGGCTTCGCCAGCCCAGGCCTGTGGGACATGCACATCCACGCGCTGAGCGACCCCGACGCCGCCACGGGCCGCGTCCTGCCGCTGCTGATCTCTCACGGCGTGACCGGGATCCGTGACATGGGGTCCCTTGTGCCGGGCATCACCGCCACGCGCGCCCGGCTGGCCGACGACCCCGCCCTGCCGCGGCCGCGCCTCTATGTTTCCGGCCCGCTGCTGGATGGCCAGGCCCTGCCCTGGTACGGCGAGCTGCCGCTGGTGCTGAAGACCCCGGCCGAGGTCGGCCCCGCAGTCGACCGGCTCAAGAGCGACGGCATGGACTTCCTCAAGATCTATTCCGGCCTCGCGCCCGAGGTCATGACCGCCATCGCCAGCGAGGCCCGCCGCGCCGGCCTGCCGACGGCCGGCCACATCACGCTCGAGGGCGGCATGGCCGCCGCCGCGGCCTCCGGCCAGACCACCTTCGAACATCTGTCGATCGCCACCTTTCTGGAGTGCCTGCCCGGCGATCCCGGCTTCTTCGACCGCTGGGTCGCCTCGCGCTTCGACCAAGGCTACGACGCCTACTGGGACCTGATCCTCGACTTCGATCGCCGCGCCGACTGGGCCGCCTGCGACGCCCGCTTCCGCGACCTCGCCGCCGCCGGCGTGGTCTTCACCCCCACGCTGGTGATGGAGTTCCTCGATCGCGAAGGCACCGACCTGCCCGCCCTCGGCTGGCTCGAGCCCCGCTCGCGCGGATGGTGCGAGACCAACCTCGGCCAGGTCGACGCGGCCGACCCGGCCCGCCGCGCCGCCGTCTACGCCTTCTACCGCCGCGCGTTCGACCGCATGCGCGCCGCCGGGATCCGCGTCACCACCGGGAGCGACTCGCCCAACTTCTGTCTCGCGCCGGGTTCGAGCCTGCTTCTGGAGCTGGAGCGGCTGGTGGAGCTGGGCCTGACGCCGGCGGAAGCGATCGCCGCATCGACCAGCGAGGCCGCCCGCGTCATGGGCCGCGCCGGCGACCTCGGCCGGATCGCGCCCGGCTACGGCGCCGACATCGTGGTGACGCCCGCCGACCCGCTGCAGGACATCCGGGCGTTCCGCGACCTGTCGCTGGTCATCGCCGCCGGCAAGGTCCACGGTCGCCCCGCAATGGCCCGCATGCGGCAGGCGGCCGTCCAGTCCGCCGCGGCGACGCCGCCGACCTGAGCCGGCTTCCCCGGAACGCCGGCCTGCGCCATACGCTTCCTCCCCATGAGCGTCGCCTTCACCCGTGAGGAAGATCTGGAGGCCACGGCCGCCGATCTTCCCGACCGCCCCATCTCGCCGCACCCCAACCTCGTCACCCCGGCCGGGCTGGCCGCGATCGAGGCTGCCCTGGCGGCGGCCCGCGCGGCCTACGGCGCCGCCCAGGCCAAGGGCGACATCGAGGCCGACCGCACCGCCATGGCCCGCGCCACCCGCGACCTGCGCTACTGGTCCGCCCGCCGCGCCACCGCCCAGTTGGTCGAGACCCGGGCCGGCGGCCGCGTCCGCTTCGGCGGCTCCGTCACCATCGAACGCCAGGACGGCCGCGCCCAGACCTGGCGCATCGTCGGCGAGGACGAGGCCGACCCCGCCGCCGGCTCGGTCAGCCACGTGTCGCCGCTGGCCGTCGCCCTGACCGGCAAGTCGGTCGGCGACGAGGCCGTGGTCGCGGGCCAGACGGTCGAGATCACCGCCGTCGATTGACCATCAGCGGTTGCCCCGCAGCCCCGCTTGCCCCACCTTGGGGACATATCCATGCGCTCAAGCGCGAAGCGCGGTAGCGCCAACATCCCTGCGCTCAAGCAGCGCGAAGCGCGATAGCGCCAACAGAAGAGACGCCGATGGCCCGCAAGCCCAACTACAGTTTCGAACGTCAGGAACGCGACCGCGCCGACGCCAAAAAGGCCGCCGAGAAAGCCGCCGCCAAGGCCGAAAAACGCGCCGCCGCCGCCGCCCGCAAGGAAGCCGGCCTGCCGCCGCTGGAAGACGAATAAGGGCGGGACACCGCACCCTCTCCCTCCCACCTGGGGAAGGGTGGTCGGCGCAACGCGACGACCGGGCGGGGGCGCCTAAGCGCCGCAGCGCACCCCTGCCCTGTCTCCTCCCCATCCAATGGGGAGGGGGACCACGGAGTGGTGGAGGGGCGCCCGCAGCCGGTACCAGCGGCCTCAGACCGCCCCCGCCTCCCCCTTCACCACCGCCAGCACCTCCCCGAACAGCCCCTGCGCCGCCCGGTCGTCCAGCCCGTCGAAGTCCACCCCCGCCGTCATCCGCTCCAGCCGCCGGATCACGTCCCCGCAGTCCGCCCGCGCCCCCGGCGCCTCCTCCAGCACCCATTCGGCGATCGCCGCGATGCTCTGCAGCGCCTCCTGATCGGTCATCTGACCGTCCGGCAACACCGCCACCGCCGCAATCTCCCCGATCTCGCGGAGAGCGCGGCGGCAGGTCTGTGGATCGCGTGAGGTCATGCACGGCGAACGCGGGGCGGGGGCAGGGGTTCAGCGCACGCCCCGCGTCTGTTCGCGATCAGTATGGTCGACAGCAAAAAGGGCGAGCCCGTCGCCGGACCCGCCCTCGTCTGTTTCAGCCTGGGCTGGCTGAACGACTAGACTAGAAGTCCATGTCGCCCATGCCGCCCATGCCGCCGCCGCCCATCCCGCCGCCGGCGCCGCCGCCCGAGGCCTTCTTGGGCGCGTCGGCCACTGCGGCTTCGGTGGTGATCATGATGCCGGCCACCGAGGCGGCGTCCTGCAGGGCGGTGCGGACCACCTTGGCGGGGTCGATGACGCCCATGGCGACCAGGTCGCCGTACTCTTCCGTCTGGGCGTTGAAGCCGTAGGTGGCGGACGAGTTCTCCAGCACCTTGCCGACCACGATCGAGCCTTCGACGCCGGCGTTCTCGACGATCTGCCGGATCGGGGCCTGGATGGCGCGGCGGATGATGGCGATGCCGGCGGTCTGGTCGGCGTTGTCGCCTTTCAGGCCTTCCAGCGCGCGGGTCGCCTTCAGCAGGGCGACGCCGCCGCCCGGGACGATGCCTTCTTCAACGGCTGCACGCGTGGCGTTCAGGGCGTCGTCGACGCGGTCCTTCTTCTCCTTGACCTCGACCTCGGTCGAGCCGCCGACGCGGATGACCGCGACGCCGCCGGCCAGCTTGGCCAGACGCTCCTGCAGCTTCTCCTTGTCGTAGTCCGAGGTGGTGTCCTCGATCTGCTTCTTGATCTGGGAGATGCGGCCCTCGATGGCGGCCTTCTCACCCACGCCGTCGACGATGGTGGTGTCGTCCTTGGTGATGGTGACCTTCTTGGCCTTGCCGAGCATGTCGAGGGTGACGTTCTCCAGCTTGATGCCGAGGTCTTCCGAGATCACCTGGCCGCCGGTCAGGACGGCGATGTCCTCCAGCATGGCCTTGCGGCGGTCGCCGAAGCCCGGGGCCTTGACGGCGGCGACGCGCAGGCCGCCCCGCAGCTTGTTGACCACCAGCGTGGCCAGGGCCTCGCCCTCGATGTCCTCGGCGATGATCAGCAGGGGGCGACCCGACTGGACCACGGCTTCCAGGATCGGCAGCATGGCTTGCAGCGACGACAGCTTCTTCTCGTGCAGCAGGATCATCGGCTCTTCGAGCTCGACCTGCATCTTGTCGGCGTTGGTGAT
>DASRWP010000214.1:0-4760 GCA_035654535.1 Brevundimonas sp. | reverse complement strand
CCCGCGGCGGCGACCGGGTGAGGATCGCGCCATGAGCGCCCGTTACCTCGCCGTCTTCACCTCGAACAAGGACGGCCCCAAATGGCGGGCGTGGCGCGCCATGAGCGAGGACGAGCAGCGCGCCAGGGCCGAGATCGGCGTGGCGGCGGTGAAGGCGTGGGACGAGGCGCACCGCGACGTCATCGTCTGGCAGGGCGGCCCGCTGGGCCCGACGAAGCGCGTGTCGGACGACGGGATCACGGACGTGGTCAACGAACTGACCGTCTTCATGGTGGTCCGCGCCGACTCGCACGAGGCGGCGGCGCGGATTTTCGAGGGGCATCCGCACTGCACGATCTTCGTCTGCGACGCGGTCGAGGTGATGCCGGTGCTGGGGGAATAGGGGGACCCTTCCCCGGCGCGAGCCGTTGATCCGGCATGGACTGGACCGGAATGCTGTTTCAGGGCTGGCCGGGGCTGGCGCGCACGGTGATCGTGGGGGCCCTCGCCTATGTCGGGCTGGTGCTGATCCTGCGGCTGTCGGGCAAGCGCACCCTGTCCAAGCTGAACGCCTTCGACCTGGTGGTGACAGTGGCGCTGGGCTCGACGCTCGCAACCATACTGATGGACGAAAAGGTCGCCCTCGCCGAGGGCCTGATCGCCTACGCCACCCTGATCGGCCTGCAGTGGCTGGTGGCGTGGACCTCGACCCGGTCCAGGGGCTTCGCCAGGGCGGTGCGGGCCGAGCCGTCGGTGCTGCTGCGCGACGGCGCCCCGCTGGAGGCGGCGATGCGGCGCGAGCGTGTCACAGAAGGCGAACTGCTGGGCGCCGTGCGCGAAGCCGGCGGCCGCGACCTGTCGGCGGCCGAGGTGGTGCTGCTGGAAGGCGACGGGGCGCTGACGGCGATTCTAAAACGGTGAGGGGCGCCGGATGACAAGGGACCTAATGCACCCGCGCCTTCCCGATCTCCAGCCCGCCGTCCCCCGCTGACACCGCGATCACGCTCCCGTCCTCCACCTCGCCGGCCAGCAGCTTGCGCGCGATCGGGTCGACCAGTTCCTTCTGGATCACCCGCTTGAGCGGGCGCGCGCCGTAGACCGGGTCGTAGCCCTTGTCGGCGAGCCAGGCGGCGGCGCTGTCGTCCAGCGACAGGGTCAGGCGGCGGTCGGCGAGGAGTTTCTCGAACCGGGCCAGCTGGATGCGGACGATGCCGGCCATCTGGTCGCGGCCGAGGCGGCGGAACAGGATGATCTCGTCGATGCGATTCAGGAATTCGGGGCGGAAATGGCCGCGGACCTGGTCCATGACGTAGGGGCGGACCGACTCGACGTCGTCGCCCTCGCCCTGACCCGCGAGCGCGTCGGAGCCGAGGTTGGAGGTCATGATGATCAGGGTGTTTCTGAAATCCACGACGCGGCCCTGACCGTCGGTCAGGCGGCCGTCGTCCAGCACCTGCAGCAGGACGTTGAAGACGTCGGGGTGGGCCTTTTCGACCTCGTCGAACAGGACGACCTGATACGGGCGGCGGCGCACGGCCTCGGTCAGGGCGCCGCCCTCGTCGTAGCCGACATAGCCGGGAGGGGCGCCGATCAGGCGGGAGACGCTGTGCTTCTCCATATATTCCGACATGTCCATGCGGGTGATGGCGGCCTCGTCGGTGAACAGGAATTCGGCCAGGGCCTTGGTCAGCTCGGTCTTGCCGACGCCGGTGGGGCCGAGGAAGAGGAAGGAGCCGAGCGGGCGGTTGGGGTCGTTGAGGCCGGCGCGGGCGCGGCGCACGGCGTCGGACACGGCCTGAAGCGCCGGGGCCTGACCGACCACGCGGCGGGACAGGGCGGCCTCCATCTGGAGCAGTTTCTCGCGCTCGCCCTCCAGCATCTTGTCGACGGGGACGCCGGTCCAGCGGGAGACGACCTGGGCGATCTGTTCGGCGTCGACGACCTCGGGGGTCAGGGGGCCGGACTTGTCCGCCTCGGCGGCCTCGGCCTCGGCCAGCTGTTTTTCGATGCCGGGGATCTGGCCGTAGGCGATCTCCGACGCGCGGGCGAGGTCGCCGCCGCGCTGGGCGGCGGCCAGTTCGGCGCGCAGGCGGTCGAGGGTTTCGCGCAGCTGGGCGCCCTGACCGACCTTCTCCTTTTCGGCCTTCCAGCGCGCGGTCAGGTCGTCGGACTGGCCCTCGAGGTCGGCGACCTCGTCCTCCAGCTTGTCGAGGCGGGCGACCGAGGCCTTGTCGGTCTCCTTCTTGAGAGCCTCGCGCTCGATCTTCAGCTGCACCAGACGGCGGTCGATCTCGTCCAGCGCCTCGGGCTTGGAGTCGACGGCCATGCGCACGCGGCTGGCGGCCTCGTCGATCAGGTCGATGGCCTTGTCGGGCAGGAAGCGGTCGGTGATGTAGCGGTTCGACAGGGTGGCGGCGGCGACGATGGCGCCGTCGGCGATGCGCACGCCGTGGTGGACCTCGTACTTCTCCTTCAGGCCGCGCAGGATCGAGACGGTGTCCTCGACCGTCGGCTCGCTGACGAAGACGGGCTGGAAGCGGCGGGCGAGGGCGGCGTCCTTCTCGACGTGCTTGCGGTATTCATCCAGCGTGGTGGCGCCGACGCAGTGCAGGTCGCCGCGCGCGAGGGCGGGCTTGAGCAGGTTGGAGGCGTCCATGGCGCCGTCGCCCTTGCCGGCCCCGACGAGGGTGTGCATCTCGTCGATGAACAGCACGATCTGGCCCTCGGCGGCCGAGACCTCGTTCAGCACGGCCTTGAGCCGCTCCTCGAACTCGCCGCGGTATTTGGCCCCGGCGATCAGCGAGCCCATGTCGAGCGAAAGGACCTTCTTGTCGCGCAGGCTCTCGGGCACGTCGCCGTTGACGATGCGCAGGGCCAGACCCTCGACGATGGCGGTCTTGCCGACGCCCGGCTCGCCGATCAGGACGGGGTTGTTCTTGGTGCGGCGGGCCAGCACCTGGATGGTGCGGCGGATCTCCTCGTCGCGGCCGATGACCGGGTCGATCCTGCCGTCGGCGGCGGCGAGCGTCAGGTCGCGGGCGTAGCGTTTCAGGGCGTCGTAGGCGTCTTCGGCGGCCGCGCTGTCGGCGGTCTTGCCCTTGCGCACCTGCAGGATGGCGGCGTCCAGCGCCTCGGGATCGGCCCCGGCGGCCTTGAGCACGGTCGCGGCGACCCCGCCCTCGCGGGCCAGGGCGGACAGGATGCGCTCGGTGGTGACGAACTGGTCGCCGGCCTTCTTCGCCGCCGCCTCGGCCGAGGCGAAGACGCGGGCGGTGTCGCCGTCGAGATAGAGCTGGCCCGAGCCGCCGGACACCTGGGCGCGCTTGGACAGGGCCTTCTCGACGTCGGCCTCGGCGCGTTTGGGGTCGCCCCCGGCGGCGGTGATCAGGTTGCGAGCGAGCCCATCGCGCTCCTCCAGCAGCACCTTGAGCAGGTGCTCGGGCGCGAACTGCTGATGGCGGCGGGCGAGCGCCAGCGACTGGGCCGACTGGACGGCCTGTTTGGCGCGGTCGGAATAGAGGTCGAGATTCATGCCTTGGCGGTCCCCTGAACGGCGGATCGGGGGCCGCGCCCTCCGGGAGAGCGACGCGACCCCTTGCCGTTCAGGTGGGCGTGGTCGCAACCGCCCGCAAGGGACCGGCCACGCCGATCACCCCCCCGCAGGCGGCGCTGAGAAGTCGAACTGCGGGTCTTGCGGACGCCGGGGGCCCGAGCCGAAGGCGTAGGTCAGGCCGACGTACCAGGCGCGGCCGCCGAAACGGCTCTCGTTGCGGTCACGGAAGTTCACCGTGTCGAACACGGTGGTCTGGCCGAAGTCGTCGAGCACGTCGCGCACGGTGACGAGGAAGGACAGCTTCTCGCTGAGCTTGCGGCGGTAGCCGAGGTTGAGCAGGCCGCCGGCCTCGCGCACGCCCTGCGCCTGCAGGGTCTCGCCGTTGTAGAGGTAGGAGACCTGCAGGAAGTCGTTGGCGGTCGGCTGCCAGTTCAGATTGGCGCGGCCGCTGACGACCGTGCCGGAGCGGTCCTGCGCGCCGGGAATGCCGGCGGCGTCGATCTCCTGCTGGAAGACGTTGAGGCTGGCGTTGTAGCGCAGGGTCGAGTGCAGTCTGCCGTTGGCCACGAACTCGACGCCCATGTCGCGGCGCGAGCCGAGGTTGGCGGGCCGGGTCAGCAGCACGCCGCCGCCGATGTCGGTGGCGACGTCGGTGAAGGCCTTCTGCGTGTCGCGGTAGTAGGCGGTGGCCTGATAGAAGGTCTGGCCGGCGCGCATCTGCCACATCAGCTCGAAGGAGTCGGTCTCCTGCGGCTCAAGGTCGGGATTGCCCGAACGCAGGCTGAGCGGGTCTTGGTAGCTGGTGAAGGGGTTCAGCAGGAAGGGCGGCGGCCGCTGGATGCGGCGGCTGTAGCTGCCCTTGATCTGCTGGGTGTCGGTCAGCTGGTAGTTGACGTGCGCGGTCGGATAGGCGCGGAAATAATCCTGGCCGGTGGTGATCCCGGTGGTGATCTGGTTGAGCTGGATGTCGGCATACTCCAGCCGCAGGCCCAGCTGGGCCGACAGCTTGCCGAACGGCCGCTCCCACGTCGCGTAGAGGGCGTGGACCGTCTGTTCCGCCTCGAATCGGTTGGTGACGAACGGGTCGGCGACGAGGTTGTTCGCCGAGGCGCCTGTGCTGCGGGCGTTGTCGAAGACCATGTCGCGCACGTCCAGCTCGTAGCCGGCCCGCAGCTTGCCTTCGTTCGGCATGGGCCGGACGTAGGCGCTGGTGAAGCCGAGCAGGTTG
>DASRWP010000213.1:0-5482 GCA_035654535.1 Brevundimonas sp. | reverse complement strand
CCGAGAACCACGGACGCCGCGCCGCCTACGTCGCCGGCGGCGCGTCGTCCGTGGTTCTCGGTCAGCAGTTCCGCCACCACGCCTGTGTCGCCGTGAGGCCGCGCGGACAGGACGAAGGCGTCGTCGGTGAAATCCATCGCTTCCGTTAGCCCGTCGGCCGCGTGTTGGCGATATGTTCCGCGTGGATCGGACTATTCGCCGGCGCGGATCGCTGCGACCACGGCGTCTGACCTCTCGTTTGGTATGGCGAAGCTCAGGACATACTGCTCGATCTTCCAGCCGTCCGGCGTCAGCCGCAGCACGCCCGAGCCGCGCGTCTGGCCATAGCTGGCGTTCTCCAGTTCCTCGTCGAACCAGGCGATGCAGCGGCATTCGATCGGCGCGATGGTGATGACCCGGGCGCTCGCATTGTAGGTCCAGCCACGGCCGCGGGCGAAATAGGGTTCCGCGAAGGCGCGGAACTGGGACAGCGACCACCGCTCCGTCGCGTCGGTGCCGATGAAGCGGGCGTCAGGCGTGAAAAGCGAGAAATAGGCCGCGGCGTCGGCTGCGGTGGAGGCTTCGTTCAGCCGGTCCAAGACGGCGGCGACTTCCGCCTCCTGCGAGGAAGGGGCCTGAACGAGGAGCGAGAGAGCCATCAGGGAAGCGATCATCGGATTACCCTAGCCTGCTCTCGTCGGTCGCCAAAGGGGCGACCGCTACTCTGCCTCTTCCTGCGGGGGGAAAACGCCGGGCTTGAGAGCCTTCGCCACCGCCAGCAGGTTGCGTGCGGCGTTTCGCGCGAGCCGGTCCGAGTAGTCGTGCGCCGTGTCCGTCTCAAGATAGTCCGGCCCCGGTCCCGGGCCGAGGTGCCAGTAGGTCCAGCTTTGACCGGGAATGGTGAAGCCGATGTCGATCAGGGCCTGACAGACCGTAGCGACGATATGGTGGGCGCCGTCCTCGTTGCCGGTGACCACGACGCCCGCGACCCGATTCATGGCCACGCCGCGCCCCTCGTCGTCGGTCTCGGACAACATGGCGTCCATACGCTCGAGCGCGCGCATGCACACGCTGGACTGCTGGCCCAGCCACGTCGGCGTCGCAATGACGAGGATGTCAGCGGCGATGATCCTCTCATGCACCGCCGGCCAGTCGTCGCCCTCCCCCTGGTCGGTCTTCACACCCGGCTTGATGTTGAGGTCGACCAGCCGGACCAGTTCTGTGTCTGCGCCGCCCTTCTCCAGCTCGGCCATCATGACCTTGGCGAGCGCTTCGGTGCTCGACGGATCTGGCGACGGCTTGAGGGTGCAGTTCAGAACGACGGCGCGCATGGGCTGGATCCTCGGGTCGGGTGGCAGACCGAACGGCTGCGCCGCGGCCTCGTTCCGCCGCGTTTAACCACGTGGTTGACAACCACCCGGCCGACGGTATTTAACCAACGTGTTATATAAGAAGCCGCTGATGCAGCCCGACCCTCTCTCCGCCCAGTTCGCCGCTCTGGCCGACCCGACCCGTCGGGCCATCCTGGCGCGGCTGACCGAGGGCGAGGCCAGCGTCAACGAACTCGCCGCCCCCTTCGCCATGAGCCTGCCGGCCGTGTCGAAGCATCTGAAGGTCCTGGAGAAGGCCGGCCTGATCAGCCGTGGGAAAGAGGCCCAGTGGCGCCCTGCCCGCCTCGAGCCGATGGCGCTCAAGGGCATCGCGGAGTGGCTCGAACATTACCGGCGCTATTGGGACGGCAGTTTCGATCGTCTCGACGCCTATCTGAAGAAAATCCAGAAGGGAGACCCAAGTGGCCCAAGGAACTGAAACGCTGGACCGGAGCTCTGGCGGCGCGGTCGATCCGTGCGTCGCCACGGGCGCGCACAGCCATCAACTGGTGCTCGAACGCACGCTGGACGGCACGCCCGAGAAGATCTGGCGGGCATGGATGACGCCCGACATCCTCAAGCAGTGGTTCTGCCCCAGGCCATGGTCGATTTCCGGTGCGGTGATCGAGCCCGAGGTCGGCGGCCGTTTCGCCTTCACCATGCACGGACCGAACGGCGAGATCATGCCGAACGACGGCGTCTTCCTGCTGGTCGAGCCAGAACGCCGCTGGATCACCACGGACGCCTTCGTGAAAGGCTGGTTGCCGGCCGGACTGCCCTTCATGTCGGCCGAGGTCGAACTGACGCCCCTGTCCGACGGCAAAACCCGCTACGTCGCCACTGCCCGGCACTGGAACGAGGCGACGATGAAACAGCACGAGGCCATGGGCTTCCATGACGGCTGGGGCACGGTCGCCGACCAGCTGAACGCCCTGCTGAAGTCGCTCTGACATGTCTCTGACCCGGACCGCCCTGCCCGACCTGCCGCCGCTCTTGCCGCATCGACTGCAGATGACACGGACGTTCGCGGCGCCGCGAGCCCTGGTCTGGGCCGCGTGGACCCGCCCGGACATGCGGGTCAACTGGATGGGCCCGGTGGAATGGCCGATGGTCTCGGGGACGAACGATCTGCGCGTCGGCGGAGCGTGGCGGGCATGTCTTCGATCCGTCGAGACCGGCGAGGATCTTTGGCAGGGCGGCCATTACCGCGAGATCGTGGAGCCGTCGCGGCTGGTCTTCACCTTCCGCTGGGACGAAAGCCATGAGGACGGGCCTCCCGCCGGTACCTTGGTCACGGTCGAACTGCACGAGACGGAAGACGGACGCACCCGCATGAACTTGACCCACGAGGGCCTGAAGTCCGAGGGCAGCCTGACTGGCCATGAATACGGCTGGAACTCGACGCTTGACCGTCTGGAGGCCTGGCTCGCGGCCAACCCTGACTGAAGTAACCACAACAGAGGAGACGACCCATGAAGATCGTGACCAGCCTCAGTTTCCGTGGCCAGTGCCGCGAGGCGTTCGAGTTCTACGCTGATGTCCTCGGCGGCAAGATCACCGCCGCGATGCCGTACGGCGACGGTCCGCCAGACATGCCCATGCCGCCCCACTACAAGGATTGGCTGATGCACTGCTGGATGGACGTCGGCGACCAGTCGCTGATGGGCGCCGACATGGATGTCGAATGGGCTCCGAACATCAACAAGCCGAAGAACGGGTTCGACGTCGGGCTGCACACGCCCGATCTGGAGCAGGCCCGGCGCTGGTTCGACGCCTTGTCGGAGGGCGGGAGGGCCACCATGCCGTTCGGTGAGACGTTCTGGTCGCCCGGCTATGGCGGGCTGGTCGACCGGTTCGGCGTGCCGTGGATGGTCAACACCATCCCGGGCGAAGGCTGGAGGCCCAAGGGCTGACGGATGAGGGGCTTGGCCCCCTCGCCCGGGTGACCGTCGCGACCTGTCGGCTGGCTGGAGACGTACCGACCGGCTCGTTCGGCGACGGTGGGCCAGGCGAAGCTGAACTCCGGCGAAGAGAACGCTCGGTTCGCGAGCGCTAACGCCGCATCGTCGTCGGGAAGGGCCGGCCGAGGGCCTCGGCCATTCCCTGCTGCGAGAGCAGGAACACCTGCTCGCGCTGGTGATAGTTGTTCGACAGAACGATCACAGTCACGTCCGCGTCCGGCTGGTGGGTCATCATGTTGCGGAAGCCCGACCAGCTGCCTGTGTGATAGATCTGCCGGTCCTCGAACGGCGGCTCGGCCTGCCGACCGAGACTGTTGGAAAACAGACCGAAGCCCCAGTCCCGCCGGGGGCGGCCGCGCTCCGGCGGTGTATCGGCGGGAGCGTGGTCAGCGATCATCATGCCGTAGCTGCGCTCGCTCAGGATCTTGCCGCCATGCAGCGCCCGCTCCCAGACCAGCAGATCGTCCAGTGTGGAATACAGGGCCCCGGCGGCGAAGATGATACTGACGTTGGCGTTCGGCTGCGGCGACGGCTCGCCGCGGGTCAGGTTTGCGTAGCCCATGACCACGTCAGACGCCCCGTCGTCGTAGCCGCTGTCGTTCATTCCCAACGGTTCAAAGAAGGCCTGCCTGAGATAATCCTGAAGCGGCAGGTCCGTCGCGGATTCGACGACGGCGCCCAGCAGATTATAGGCGGCGTTATTGTAGCGTACCTTCGTGCCGGGAGCGAACTGAAGCCTGTATTTCTTTGAATCATCGGTCAGTTCTGCAGGCGTCGCTGGGGTCACCCGCCGGACGCCCCAGCCCGGCCGCGCCATCAGGTCGGGCACGCCGGAGGTGTGTGCCAGAAGGTGGTGCAGACGGATCGGCTCCCACGCGGCAGGGCACGGCTGGATCCAGCGGCACAGCGGATCGTCAACCGACAGGACGCCGTCGTCCTGCAGCTTCAGGATCGCCGCCGCCGTGAACTGTTTGCTGACCGACGCGAGACGGAAGCGGTCGTCCAGGGCGAGCGTCGCGCCAGCCGCCCGGTCGGCAAATCCATAAACCTGCCGGAACAGCACCTGATCTCCCCGCGCGACCAGAACCCCGCCGGTGAACTGACCAGACGCGCCCCAGCGGTCCAGCTGCTCCTTCAGCCGCGGCAAGCTCTCCACCACCTCGAGGGGCGGACGCGGAGCCGGTGCAGCTTCCGCCTCGGGTGCGACGGCCGACGGACGGACGCTGATCCAGCCGATCAGACCTGCGATCGCGACGAGCATCGCGGTGACGATGACCACGATGGTCAGGCGCGGATGACCGCCGGAATGTCTGGGTACATGAAACACGGCTGCCGCTAGACGTCGAAGTCCAGCCCGAACTGGGCGTACAGCGCTCTCGAGTCCTGCCATTTCGGATCGACCTTGACGGTCAGGAAGAGGTGAACCTGACGGTCGAGCAGTTCGATGAGCTCCTCACGCGACTTCTGGCCGATCCACTTCAGGGTCTGCCCGCCCTTGCCCAGCACGATCGGCCGCTGGCTCTCGCGCTCGACATAGATCGTCTGTTCTATCCGCGCCGAGCCGTCAGGGCGGTCCTCGAACGCGGTGGTCTCGACCGCCGCGGAATACGGCAGCTCCTCGTGCACTCGCAGATAGACCTTTTCACGCGTGATCTCGGCCGCCAGCACCCGCATCGGCACATCCGCCGACTGGTCCTCAGGGTAAAGCCAGTGCCCCGGCGGCATCGCACGGGCAAGGCGCTGCTTCAGATCGTCCACGCCGTCGCCGCTTAGGGCTGAGATCATATAGACCTCGGAGTAGACGCCGGTCTCGAACAGCCGGTGGGAGAGCGCCAGCAGGGTGTCGCGACGCATCCCGTCGATCTTGTTCAGGGCGAGGATGACCTGTTTGCCAGCCGCATTCAGCGCGGCGATAATCGTCTCGGTGTCCTCGGCCGAGCGACGGTCAGCGGCCTGACCCTCCTTGCCCTCAGAGGCGATATGCGAGGCCGCATCGATCAGGTGCACGACCACGTCGGCGTCGTCGGCGCCGCCCCAGGCCGACGCCACCATGGCGCGGTCCAGCCGCCGGCGTGGCGTGAAGATGCCGGGCGTGTCCACCAGCACGATCTGGGCGTCGCCTTCCATGGCGATCCCGCGCACGGGGAAGCGGGTCGTCTGGACCTTCTGCGT
>DASRWP010000212.1:0-4273 GCA_035654535.1 Brevundimonas sp. | reverse complement strand
ACTCAGGGCGTTGACGACGCTGACACCGACGCCGTGCAATCCGCCTGACGTTTCATAGGCTTTGCCGGAAAACTTGCCGCCAGAGTGCAGCACCGTCATCACCACTTCCAGCGCCGACTTGCCGGGGTGTTTGGGGTGCGGGTCAACCGGAATCCCCCGGCCGTCATCCTTGACCGACAGCCAGCCGTCGGCGTCGAGATCGACCGTGATCAGTTTCGCATGGCGGGCCACGGCCTCGTCCATGGCGTTGTCGAGAACCTCGGCGAAGAGGTGGTGCAGGGCCCGCTCGTCCGTGCCCCCGATATACATGCCGGGCCGTTTGCGGACCGGCTCCAGCCCCTCCAGCACCTCGATCGACGAGGCGGAGTAGCCACTGGCGGCCGCCAGCGGGGCGGACGCGGCGTGCTCGGCCGCGCGGGCGGGCGTCACCGGCTCCAGCTTGGGCGCGGCGGCCTGCGGCGTCAGGGCAGGATCGGGCGTGGCGGGCGGGGCGCGCGGGGTCGCCGGGCCTTCTGGCTCGGGGATGTCATCGAACAGGGATGGCGCGGCGTTGGGACCCATACCGGTACTGTGCTGCGATTCGGGGACCGGTCTGGTAGGCCCCGCGGCGCTTCTCCACAAGCGGGGCGGCGCTCGCGACCGGAGACGGCAGGAGCGCCCGGGTCAGAACCGCGATGAACAGCACCCACGGCAGTCCCTGGTGCGCCATGAGGATCGATTCCGACAGGCTGAGGATGAAGAAGGCGGCGAGGAAGCCCAGCGACCACCAGCCCTCGCGCATGCCGGAGCCCGCGCTGCGCAGCACCGTGATGACTGAGGTGGCCAGCATCAGCGCACCGACCAGAAACGCGCCCGGCCAGCCGAGCTGCACCAGCAGGTCGATCCAGCCATTGTGGGCCGAAGGCACGATCCAGCCGGTCTCCTTGCGCACCCAGTCGGCAGGGCCCGACTCGCCGATCCGGCCCCAGAAGGCGCCGTAGCCGTAGCCGGTCCAGGGCCGGTCCGCGACCTTGCGCATCAGGCTGTCCCAGATGTCGGTGCGCCCGGTCAGCGAGGGGTCCTTGCCGAGGGCTTCCAGCACGGCCACCGAATGCGATTCCCACAGCCACACGCCGGCGCCCGCAAGCACCACAGCCGCCCAGACGGCCGCGACAGTGAAAACAGGACCGCCGCGCCGCAGGGTCCAGAAACCGCCCACCGCCACCAGGCCGACGAGCAGGCATAGAAGCGAGGTCTTGGACTGGGTCGCCAGCACCAGCACCGACGACAGCACCAGCGCCAGCGCCGGCAACAGCTTGCGCGGATCGGGGGAGGCGAGACAGGCCGCCGAGGCCGTGGCCCCGATCACCATGACCGCCCCCATCTGGTTCTTCTCGTACCAGAGCCCGCGCCACAGGCCGGCGTTGTCGTACTGGTGCACCCCGATCGCAGGGAAGGCGAACACCATCACCAGACTGCCGATGGCCATGAGCAGGGCCGCGTGCATCAGCAGGCGCGGCAGGTGCGGCCCGCGGAACACCGCGCCGAGATAGAGGGCGAAGGCGCAACTGATGGCGAGGGCGATCACCCGACGCATGGTCGTGGCGAAATCGATCGACCAGTAGCGCGATGCGAACGCCAGCCCGACCAGCGCCACGATCACCAGCATCGCCGGCCACGCCCGCCAGAGCCGGTCCACCCGGTAAAACAGCAGCCCGGCGATGGCCGCATAGGCCGGCAGCCACACGAGCCGGAGCACCGGCGTCTCTTCCTGCAACGGCGCGAAGACGGGCCCGATCAGGGCGCCGGTCATCATCGCCACGATCACGCCGCACGCCACCCGCTCCCACAGGTGGGGGGCGGGCTCGGTCAGGACGGCGGGTGAAAGGGACTCACGCACGAGTGCAGGGTGGTTGACGGGCCTTAACGAAGGGTTGGCCCTTCGCCCGGGGAGGGGGAGTGGCTGAAGCTCAAGCTCAAGCCTTCTCCACAAACGTGTCGATCACCTTCTTCTCGCCCGCCTTGTCGAACGCCACCGTCAGCTTGTTGCCTTCGATCCCCTGCACATGGCCGTAGCCGAACTTCTGGTGGAAGACGCGCTCGCCCTTGGCCCAGGCGCCGCCGGCCTTGGGATCGGCGGTGGCGACCAGCCGGCCGTCGCCTTCGATCAGGGTGTGCCGGGCCGGCCGGGCGTCAGGCGTCCGGGCCGCCGTGAATGACTGCGCCCGTTTCCAGCCGGGTGAGGAATAGCCGGCGCCAAATGTGGGCATCTCGTCCCAGCGGCTCTTGGCGTCCTTCATGCCCGGCGTGACGCCGTAGTAGCCCGTGTCGCTCTCGGCCTCGACGTGGTCCATCGGCAGCTCGTCGACGAAGCGGCTGGGCAGCTGCGAGGTCCAGCGGCCGTAGACCAGCCGGTTGGCCGCGAACGAAATGCGCGCGTCCGACTTGGCGCGTGTGACACCGACATAGGCGAGGCGGCGCTCCTCCTCGAGCCCCTTTTCGCCCTTCTCGTCGATGCTGCGCTGGCTGGGGAAGACGCCTTCCTCCCAGCCGGGCAGGAAGACCAGCGGGAACTCCAGCCCCTTGGCCCCGTGCAGGGTCATGATCTGGACCGCGTCGTCCGAACCGCCGCGATCCAGGTCCATCACCAGCGAGACGTGCTCGAGATAGGCGGGCAGGGTCTCGAACTGCTGCATCGACTGCGTCAGCTCCTTGAGGTTGTCGAGCCGCGTCTGACCGGTTGCCCGGTCGGCCTTCTGCATGTCGGTGTAGCCGCTCTCCTCCAGCACGGCCTCGGTCAGCTCCCAGTGGGTGGTGGTCTGAGCCTGGGTCCGCCAGCGGTCGATGTCGCGCACGAAGTTGGACAGGGCGGTCCGCGTCCGCGCCTGCAGCTCGTCCGAGACGATCAGGTCGCGCACCGCCGCCATGGCCGACACGCCCGACAGCCGTGCGATCTGCAGCACCTTCTGGACCGAGGTGTCGCCGATGCCCCGCTTGGGCACATTGACGATCCGCTCGAAGGCCAGATCGTCCTCCTCGGACAGGATCAGGCGCAGATAGGCATGGGCGTCGCGGATTTCGGCCCGTTCGAAGAAGCGCGGTCCGCCGATAACCACATAGGGCACGGCCAGCAGGACGAACCGCTCTTCGAACGCGCGCATCTGGAACGATGCGCGGACCAGCACCGCCATGTCCTTGTAGGCGACGCCGGCGCGGCGGGCGGTCTCGATCTCGTCGGCGATCAGCCGGGCCTCGGCCTCGCCGTCCCAGACGCCGCGCACCCGTACCTTGTCGCCGCTCTGATCCTCGGTCCACAGCGTCTTGCCCAGCCGGTCGCGGTTCGACGCGATCAGCCCCGAAGCCGCGCCGAGGATGTGGCGGGTCGAGCGGTAGTTGCGCTCCAGCCGGACAACCTTGGCGCCGGGGAAGTCCCGCTCGAAGCGCAGGATGTTGTCCACCTCGGCGCCGCGCCATCCGTAGATCGACTGGTCGTCGTCGCCGACGCAGCAGACGTTGCCGGTCGAGGAGCTCAGCAGCCTCAGCCATAGGTACTGGGCGACATTGGTGTCCTGATATTCGTCGACCAGGATGTAGCGGAACCGCCGCCGGTATTCCTCCGCGATATCCGCATGTTTCGACAGGATTGTCAGGTTGTGCAGCAGAAGGTCGCCGAAGTCGCAGGCGTTCAGGCTGACCAGCCGCGCCTGATAGGCGGCATACAGGCTATGGCCCTTGCCGTTGGCGAAATCCTCGGTCGACGGAAGGGTCTCCGGCGTCCAGCCGCGGTTCTTCCAGTGGTCTATCAGCCCGCTCAATGACCGCGGCGTCCAGCGTTTGGTGTCGAGGTTCGCCGCCTCCAGCAGCTGTTTGCAGACCCGCTCCTGATCGTCGGTATCGAGGATGGAGAAGGTCGACTTAAGCCCCACCAGTTCGGCGTGCCGGCGAAGGATCTGGGCGGCGACGCTGTGAAAGGTGCCCAGCCAGCGCAGCCCTTCGGCGGACGGGCCGATCAGATGGGTGATCCGCTCGCGCATTTCGCGCGCGGCCTTGTTGGTGAACGTGACCGCCAGCAACTCCCACGGCCGCGCCCGTCCGGTGGCGAGGATGTGCGCAAGGCGCGTGGTCAGCACGCGCGTCTTGCCTGTGCCCGCGCCCGCCAGCACCAGTACAGGCCCGTCCACCGCTTCCACGGCCTCGCGTTGTTCCGGGTTCAAGCCGGCCAGATAGTCGGGCGCCCCTGCGGGACCACGGGCGCGGGCGAGATCGGAAAGGCGGGGAGAGGGCAGGGAATCGG
>DASRWP010000211.1:0-7540 GCA_035654535.1 Brevundimonas sp. | reverse complement strand
GCGCCGCTGACGGTGTGCAACTTCCTTAGCTATGTCGCAGACGGCGACTACAATGGCGGCTCGTTCTTCCGCACCGTAGTCAGCGCAACGAACGCCAACCCGAGTCCGATCGACGTCATCCAGGCAGCCACGCCGCGCGGCGCGGATGACGACCTGCGCCCGCCGATCCCGCTGGAGCGGACGCGGGACACCGGTCTGGGCCATCTGGCGGCAGCCATCTCCATGGCCCGCAACGGCCCCGACACAGCGACCTCAAGCTTCTTCATCGTGACACAGGACACGCCGAGCCTGGACTTCGGCGGCGGCCGCAACCCGGATGGACAGGGTTTCGCCGCCTTCGGCCGCGTGGTCGAGGGTCTGGAGGTCGCCCGCCGCATCCAGATGTCGCCAGCGGACGCGGAGGAACAGCTGACGCCCCCGATCACGATCCGCTCGGCCCGCCTGCTGGGGCAGGTTCCGCCCCAGTGCCGCCCTTGACCGCCGGCTGGATCGGGACCGGCAAGGTCCGCGCCCGCGAGAGCGGCGACTCGGTCGAACTGACCATCGACGGCCTGACGACCCAGGCCAAATACTACAAGCCGCTGGTCTATGAGTTCATGCGCAAGGAGTGGAGCTCGCGTCCCAGCTATGGCGACTATGTCGTTGAAATTCTAATGGAGCATGTCGGCGACCCGCCTTGGCTGGATCTCGATAATCTCGCCAAGGCCCTGCTCGACGCGATCAAGGGCTACCTGTTCCACGATGACGCCCAGGTCGCCCGCCTTCTGGTCGAGCGCAGGGAGGGGGAACGCGAAAGGATTACGATCCGGGTGTTCCCGCGGCGCGCTCCCGCGTCCTGAACCTGAGGGTCGGAACCCTCAGCTGCATCTCCGACCCGACGAACAGCTGCGGCTCCGACGGAGCGTCGACCCCGAACTCCTGCTCCCTGTGGGCGACGCAAGCGCGCGCGCCAGCGGCGAGAGCGAGAAAGTCAGTCGCCGTCGGCAGGGTCTCCAGCATGCACCCGTCGAACCACGGATAGCGTTCGCCTGCGCCGCAGCCGAACGAGGAGCGGGTGCGGCTGGCGGCCGTCAGAACCATGCGGTTGGGGGCTCTCAGCCCCTCGACGAAGATGCCGGAGTAGCAGGCCGAGACGATCACCACGGTCGGCCGGGCAGCGCACGCGCGGCGCACGATGTTCGCCATCATGTCCGGCGTCATCGGGGGCGCGTCGCCGAACACCATAGCGGTCGGAGAGCCGTGTGAAGTGAAATACAGCAGGCAACCGGCCGTCCCGCGCGCTGCCGCGTTGTTCAGACCGTCCACGACAGCCGAGGCGCTGGTCGTCCGTCCGGGGTGCGGGCGCAGGCTGTAGTCCAGCATCGTGTCGCGGGGAAAGCCTGCTTCAATGAAGGCTTTGGCGAGATCGCGACGCGCGTTGTCGAAGGCCTCGATCGGGGCGCCGCGCCCATCCCGCCAGTCGGCCGAGACGATCAGCGATGTCCAGTTCTCGAACCGGCCGGGGGGCGGGCGCGTCTGCGCGGCGGCGTCGACCGCGAACGTCAGCGCCAGCCAGACGCCCAGTGCGATGAACCGTCCCCGCGCCATATCCGCCCTCCACCCGTATCGCCGAGGTTAGCCGACATCGGCGGGAGGGGAAGGGTCTACTTCTTCCTGAATTGGTCGAGCGAGACGACCTTGGGTCCGTCGTCGCCGCCGCCGTCTGATGGCGCGGTCGCGGCCGGGGCCGCTTCTGCAAGCTCTGCAGCGACCTCCTCGACGGTGGCGGGCGCTTCGAACTGCAGCAGAAACTGGACGGACGGGTCGTAGAACCGCGTCACGGCCGTATAGGGCATGGCCAGAACCTTCGGCATCCCGCCAAACTTCAGCATCACCGAGAAGCGGCTCTGCTCCACCTTCAGGTCCCAATACTGGTGCTGCAGCACGACCGTCATCTCGTCGGGATATTTGGCGAGGATGTCGGGCGGGACGCTGACGCCGGGCGCGCGGGTCTTGAAGGTCACATAGAAGTGGTGAGCGCCGGGGATACCCTCGGGCATGGCCGCGCGCTCAAGCGCCGCGCGGATGACGCCGCGCAGGGCGTCCTGCGCCAGCTGCTCGTAGTGCATCTCGTCGACTGGCGGCGTTTCGTCGGCCATGGATCGCCTCGGCTGTTCGCGCGACTGATAGCCGTGCGCGGCGTCGCGCGAAAGGTGCGGCAGGCCGAAATGCGAGGGAAGGTGGAGGGCTTCTGTTGGCAGGCGCCCTCCGGGCCCCGCCTGAGGAACTGATCCCCCAGGACTTAAGTGTTCGAAATCACCCGAACCGCTTACGCGGCGAGAGCGACTTCTCCAGCGAAGTTATCGTTCGCAGTTAGAAAATGGCCCGATACGGTGGGCCAGGACGAGCGAAAGCAGTCTTCTTTACACGTCCGTCGATGCTAGTCGGCCCCGTACCGCCCGCCGATACACGGGAGGAATGGTGGAGCCGCCGGGAATCGCACCCGGGTCCGGTCCGCTTATTACAAGCGCGTTTATCGCAATAGTCCGGGCGAACCCGAACAGGGGGAATATAGGCGCAAACCCCCCGGTTTCCAAGGCGCATCAGGCGAACCCCGGATGCCGCGGCCAGTCCGGCGTCTGGTTCCTGAACCACGTCAGCTGCCGCTTCGCGTAGTTCCGCGTGGCCTGACGTGTCCGCTCCGACGCGGTGTCGAGGCTTATTTCCCCGGACAGGCATGCGGCGAACTCCCTGACCCCGACCGCCTTCATCGCCGGCAAGGCCGGGCTCAAGCTCCGCGCCATCAGGGCACGCACCTCCTCCAGCGCGCCCGCGTCGAGCATCCGGGCCACGCGCGCGTCGCAGCGGGCATACAAGAGGTCTCTCGCAGGTTCCACGACCACGCCGGTCCAGGCGGTGTCGGCCAGCATGGCCCGCGTCTCAGAGGCCCAGTCGGACAGTGGCCGCCCGGTGTGCTCCGCGACCGCCCAGGCCCGGGTCAGTCGCTGCCGGTCGCCCTCTTCAATCCGGGCCGCCGCCTGCGGATCACGCTCCGCGAGCCGGCGCCGGAACTCTGCCTCGCCCACGGCGTCGAATGCCGCCCCGACTGCGTCCCGGACTTGTTCTGGTACATCAGGAATGTCCGCCAATCCCTTGGTCATGGCTGAGAAATAGAGCCCCGTGCCGCCAACGACGATCACGGGCCGCCCGTTGGCCGTCAGCTCGGCCAGAAGTGGGGCCATAGCGCGGGCCCATCGCCCGACCGACCACGCGTCGGCTGCGTCCGCGACACCGTAGAGACGGTGCTCCGCCATCGCCTCCTCGGCGACCGTGGGCCGGGCGCTCAGCACGCGCAGGTCGGCGTAGAGTTGCTGGCTGTCGGCATTGATGATGACGGCGCCGGTCTTTCTCGCCATCTCCAGCGCCAGCCGCGACTTGCCCGAGGCGGTCGGGCCGGCGATCAGCTGGATCAGGGGATGGGACAATTGGCGCTCGCGGGCAGGGGGCGTTCGGCGATAGAACGGGGGCTCCGCTCCGGCAACCCATCAGGAACCGCCTTGCCCGACCGACCCGCCGTGCTCGCCGCCCTCGACGCGGTGATCGACCCGAAAAGCGGGCGCGGGCTGGCGTCCGCCGGCCTCGTGCAGGGGCTGGTCGTTGGCGAGGACCGCGCCGGTTTCGCGCTCGAGGTCGCGGCAGACGACATCGCCCTCTATGCGCCCGTTCGTGACTCAGCCGAGGCCGCCCTCAGGGCCTTGCCGGGCGTCGAGCGCGCCTTCGTGGTGCTGAGCGCCGAGGCTGCCCCCACGGCCCCTCCGCGTCGCGCCAGCCTGTCTCCGCAGGCGGTCGATCAGGGCCGCCCCAAGGCGCCAGTCCCCACCGATCGCCCGGCTCACGTCCGCCGCGTCCTCGCGATCGCCAGCGGTAAGGGCGGCGTCGGCAAGTCAACCGTGGCGGTCAACCTCGCCGCAGCGCTCGCGGCGCGCGGCCTGTCGGTCGGCCTGCTCGACGCCGACGTCTACGGCCCGTCGCTTCCAACGATGCTGGGTCTGTCAGGTCAGCCGGAATACCGCGACGGTCGCATCCAGCCGCATCACGTCTATGGCCTCAAGGCCATGTCTGTCGGACTGCTGACCAAGGCCGACGACGCCATGATCTGGCGCGGCCCGATGGCGTCGCAGGCGATCACCCAGATGTTGACCCAGACCGCCTGGGGAACCGAGGACGCGCCGCTTGACGTGCTGGTGGTCGATCTGCCGCCCGGTACCGGCGATGTGCAACTAACACTGATCCAGAAAACCCCTCTGGACGGCGCAGTGATCGTCACCACGCCGCAGGAAGTCGCCCTTGCCGACGCCCGACGCGCCTACAGGCTGTTCGAGAAGGTCGGCGTACCGACGCTGGGCCTGATCGAAAACATGACCGGGCCGGTGTTCGGCGAGGGCGGGGGCAGGGCGGAGGCGGAGCGCCTGTCCATCGCCTTCCTTGGCGACGTGCCGCTGGAAGCGGCCGTGCGTCAGGGCGGGGACGCCGGGCTGCCGACGGTCCTGGCCGATCCTCAAGGGCAGGTCGCAAATCGATTCTCGCGCTTCGCTGCGGCCGTGGCCGACGCGCTCGGCGTGACCTAGGCCGCGCCCGTGCACCTGCTTGACCCGCTCGCCCTTCTGATCACCACCCTCTGGCTGAGCGCCATCATTGGCGTTCGTTATCTGCTGGTCGCCGGAGCGGTCTGGTGGATGCAGTGGGGCCGCCCCACCGGTGTCGGAAGGCAGCTGAACCGGGATCGGCCCTCTCGCAGCCTGATGCTCCGGGAAGTCCGGCAGTCGCTGATCTCGACACCGCTTTACGCATTCCCGGCGGCCGTTGCGCTGGAGGCGTGGAAGGCCGGGGGCACCAAGGTCTATCTCGACCCGTCGGCCCTGCCGCTCTGGTGGCTGCCCGTCAGCCTCGTCATCCTGCTTCTGGTTCAGGACGCCCACTACTACTGGACCCACCGCCTTCTGCACGGTCGCCGCTTCTTCGCCTGGGCGCATGCCGGCCACCACCGCTCGCGCGAACCCAGCCCCTTCGCCAGCTTCGCCTTCGACCCGGCGGAAGCGGTACTGACGGCGTGGCTGCTGCCGGCGCTGGTGTTTCTGATCCCCGTGAACCTTTGGGTGCTGGCGGTTCTGCTGCTGCTGATGACGGCGACGGCGGTGATGAACCACTGCGGCTGGGAGATGTGGCCGGACCGCTGGGTGCGCTCGGGGCCGGGGGCGCAGCTGATCACCGCGACCCACCACAGCCGCCACCACACCCATATGAAGACCAACTACGGCCTGTATTTCCGCTTGTGGGACCGGCTGTGCGGCACCGATGCGATGCCGGAGCCGCCTCAGTCGGCCGGTTCGACCACCACGGCGGTGCCATAGGCCAGCACCTCGGTGACGCCCTCCATGATCTCGTTGGCTTCGTAGCGCATGGCGATGACGGCGTTGGCGCCCATGGCCTGCGCCTGATCGACCAGTTCCTGATAGGCCTCCGCCCGCGACGCCTCCGCCAGCTTGACATAGGCCCCGACCCGGCCGCCCAGCATGGACTGCAGCCCGCCCACCATGTCGCTGATGGCGTTCCGCGACCGAACCGTGATGCCCCGCGCCAGTCCCAGCGTCTTCACCACCCGATAGCCGGGCGCTTCATTGGTGGTCACGATCAGCATGGTCGAACTCCTTCAGCGCCGTTCCAGAATGCGGAAGACGAAGGGATGGTCGTCCCGGTCACCCGCGGGGTGAGGGTCCGACGATACCTCTGTCCAGGCCGCCTCGTCGAATGTGGGAAACACCGCGTCGCCCTCCGGCTCCGCCTCGACCTCGGTCAGGTACAGCCGCCGGGCCCGGGGCAGGGCGCGTTCGAACAGGGCGGTGCCGCCGATGACGCAGATCTCGTCGACGCCGTCGTCATCGGCGTGTTCCCGCGCGATCTCGACCGCCTCGTCCAGACTGGTGCAGACCACCGCGCCCTGCGCCGCGAACGACCCGTCGCGCGACAGCACGAGGTTCAGCCGGCCGGGCAGGGGCTTCAGCGGCAGACTCTCCCACGTCTTGCGCCCCATGATCACCGGCTTGCCCAGCGTCACCGCCTTGAACCGCTGCAGATCGCTGCGCAGCCGCCAGGGCAGGTCGCCGTCCCGGCCGATGACGCCATTGCGGGCCCGGGCGACGACGAGGGCTAGTCGCACGCCGCTTTAATGTACCCGGTTTCAAGGGGGAAATGTCGCACTGCGACCTTGATCTTCTTCTTTCCGCTAGGACTGTTCAGTTCCACCGTCGACACGCCCTGGTGGGCAGGTCCGACTGACCCGACAGACCAGACAGGCTGAATAGCCTGTTTGGAGTCGCTCATGCGCTTGCGAAACATTCTAGATCCCATCGCCTTGCTGAGTCTCAAAATGGAGGGTGCCAAGAAACCGGGCAAGAAGCCACGCGAAACTTACCAACAGCGGTCCGTCCCAGGAGTCGTGAAAGACGCCCGCGTGAGGGCTATCAACTGCGAGGAACCCCAAGGCGGTTTCGTCCTCGGCCCATATGACGGACATTACGGTCGAGCGATACGGTAGACTATCCTTTCCTCCGCGCCACTGCTTCCGCATGTGCGGATTTTCGGCCCAGTACCGGATGCTGGATGACTGGTATTCGCCGTTCGCAATGGATCTCGGAAGGTTGTTGAAGATCAGATAGTCTTCACCGTCCTTGGCCGCGGCGGTGACCTCCTTGATGTGGGGGTTTCGGTCCAGGGTGTCGTAGCCCTCGCGTTGACGAGATTCGTCCGACAGCCGAAAGGCGCCCGCGCTGGCCTTGTCGCGGGCATAGGTGAAGACGACGAACTCATGCGCGCCCCGTCGCGCCAACAGTTTGATCGCTGCGCGACACCGTGTGCCGGTCAGCATCGAGTAGATCTGCGCGATCAGCGACAGAGCTTCCTCTATTTTCGCCGGCGACTGGACCGCCTTGGATTTACCCAGGCAGTGGATGGCGTCCGAGACCGTGCGGGCGACATGCTCCAGCAAGGGCATGACGTTCGCGTACCGCTCCTTGCGATTGACGTAGGTTTCTCTCAGGAAAAGGAAGACGGCGATGATCGACAGCGCGGCGACCGGTAGGGAGAAGGCCTTCCACCAGAGCGCGCAAATCGCCGCCCCGAACATCGCCAGGCTCAGGCCGGTGTTCAGATTTCTCGCGTGCTCCCAGCGTACTCCAGCCAAAAATCTCTGCATCCTCGCCCCCCACAACTCGGGGTTAACTGACGCTACTCGTTATGGATCGTCAACCACCGTTATCTGTCGCCGAGCCAGTGCAGCCATTTTCGCTGCATCGCCTGCTCGACGTCGATGCCTGCGCGGTCGCAATAGATCAGCAGCATGCCCAGTACGTCAGCCGCCTCGTCGCCCAGCTTTTCCGCATCCGCCGCGCCCCGCGCCCGCCCGCTCATGCGCAGATGCTCGGCCGTCAGCTCGCCGAGCTCCTCCTGTACCTTGAGCAAGGCCCAGTCGCCTGAGCGGTCGATGCCGTGCTCAGCGGCGTAG
>DASRWP010000210.1:0-2172 GCA_035654535.1 Brevundimonas sp. | reverse complement strand
CCCGGCCGCGGCTGATGTCGGAGAGCGTCGCCGAGCGACTGGCTGACCTGCACGCCGGAGCGTTCGACGCGCCATGGGATGCGGCGGCGTTTGCGACCCTGCTGGATCAGCCCGGAGTGGCGGCCGCGGTGACGCCCGACGGCTTCATCCTGATACGGACGGTCGCGGGAGAGGCCGAGATCCTCACGCTCGCCGTCCGCCCTGCGGCGCGGCGTCGCGGCGTCGGCGCCGACCTGCTGGCGCAGGCCCTGATCCTCGCTGCGGCCGGAGGCGCGGGCCGCATATTCCTCGAGGTCGCCGAGGACAACACCGCGGCCCGGGCCCTCTATGCGGGCGCGGGCTTTGCGGAGGCGGGGCGACGGCGCGGATACTACGGCCGGAAGGATGGCCCGGCGGCCGACGCTCTGGTGCTGGCGCGCGACCTCGGGAACGCGCTTCCCTAGGCGGGGCGGCGCGCCTATTCTGCGGCCATGGACCGGATCGAGAAACTCTGCGCCGAACGCGGCATGCGCATGACCGAGCAGCGGCGGGTGATCGCGCGCGTGCTGTCCAGCGCCGACGACCACCCCGACGTCGAGGAGCTGTACCGCCGCGCCTCGGCCATCGATCCGCACATCTCGATCGCCACCGTCTATCGCACCGTGCGCCTGTTTGAAGAGGCCGGCGTGGTCGAGAAGCACGACTTCGGCGACGGCCGCAGCCGCTACGAAGAGGCTGGCGACGACCACCACGACCATTTGATCGACACCCGCACGGGGGAGGTCATCGAATTCTTCGACGCCGAGATCGAGCGGCTCAAGAGCGAGATCGCCGAACGGCTGGGCTTCGAGCTGATCGGCCACAAGCTGGAACTGTACGGCAAGCCGATCCCGGGGGCCGAGCCGTCCAAGCGCGAGGGCCTAATCTTCCACCGTCACGCCGCCCGGGTGGATGTGGACGCCTTCGAGGGCTGACGGCCCCGGTAGCGGAACGCGGCGTTGCGGCCTAAACAGACGCCGATGACCGAGACCCTGTCCGCGCCGAAGGTGGAGCCGCCGCAGAAGCGGCTGTTCATCAAGACCTACGGCTGCCAGATGAACGTCTATGACTCTGAGCGCATGGCCGACGTGCTGCGCCCGCTGGGCTATGCGGCGACGGACACCGCCGAGGACGCCGACTTCGTCATCCTGAACACCTGCCACATCCGCGAGAAGGCGGCCGAGAAGGTCTATTCCGAGCTCGGCAAGCTGCGCGAGATGAAGGAGGGCCGGGCGGCGGCAGGGCAGGGGGCCATGACCATCGCCGTGGCCGGCTGCGTCGCCCAGGCCGAGGGCGAGGAGATCATGCGCCGCCAGCCCGCGGTCGACCTGGTGGTCGGACCTCAGGCCTACCACCAGCTGCCGGAACTGCTGACCCGCACCGCCCGCGCGCGGGGCGAGCGGATCGGCGCCGACTTCGCCCCGGTCGACAAGTTCGACGCCCTGCCGCAAGCGCGCGGCGTCAACGGGCCGACCGCCTTCCTGACGGTGCAGGAGGGTTGCGACAAATTCTGCACCTTCTGCGTCGTCCCCTATACGCGCGGGGCCGAGTGGTCCCGGCCGGTCGCGGCGGTTCTGGCCGAGGCCCGGGAGCTGGCGGCCAAGGGGGTGCGCGAGCTGACCCTGCTGGGCCAGAACGTCAACGCCTACGACGGCGAAGGGCCGGACGGCTCGCCCTCGACGCTGGCGCGGCTGGCCTGGGCGCTGGCGGACATCCCGGGCATCGACCGCATCCGCTACACGACCAGCCATCCGAACGACATGTCGGACGATCTGATCGCCGCACATGGGCAGCTCGATGCGCTGATGCCTTCGCTGCACCTGCCGGTCCAGTCGGGTTCGGATCGCATCCTGAGGCTGATGAACCGCAAGCACGGGCGGACGAAATATCTGGAGCTGATCGACCGCATCCGCGCCACGCGGCCCGACATCGCCATATCCGGCGACTTCATCGTCGGCTTCCCCGGCGAGACCGACCGGGACTTCGAGGACACGATGGATCTGGTCCGGCGCGTCGGTTACGCCTCGGCCTTCGCCTTCCTCTATTCGCCGCATCCGGGCACGCCGGCGGCCGGCATGGGCGCGCAGGTCCCCGCCGAGGTCGCGCGTAAGCGGCTGCACGCACTGCAGGCCCTGCTGTGGGAGCAGCAACTGG
>DASRWP010000209.1:0-2123 GCA_035654535.1 Brevundimonas sp. | reverse complement strand
CCGCCAAGATTGGCAGCACAGCATCGCGCCGGGCGACCAGCTGCGTTATTCGATCACCTTCCGCAGCCTGCGCTGAGCTCAGCGCTTCTTGCCCAGCTCGGCGGCGATGTCCTTGATGTTCCGGCCGGCCTTGCGGTGGGCTGCGGTCAGCTGCTCGCGCGTGACGCCCCAGCGCTTCATCCAGTGCTCGACCGCCTGACGCTCGGACAGGTCCAGCCGGTCCCGGTCGATGAAGCCGCGCTTGTCCTTCAGGCCCGCCATGATCGCTCCCAACGCATAACTTCATGTTTCGCGCGATGAACCGGTCTCAACGGCGCGCGCTTTCGTGGCACAAGAGGGAATCGCCCCTCCCGGCCCATGGACATTGCATGAAAAGAGCCCGGCGCGCCCGCATCGTCGCGACCCTTGGACCCGCCAGCCGCGCGCCCGGGACGGTAAAGGCTCTGGCGCAGGCAGGCGTGGACGTGTTCCGCCTGAACTTCAGTCATGGCACGCACGAGGATCACGCCGCCGCCCTGAAAGCGGTGCGGGGCGCCGAGCTGGCGCTGAAGCGGCCTCTCGGGGTACTGGCTGACCTGCAGGGCCCCAAGCTGCGCCTTGGCAAGTTTCGGGACGTGGAAATCGACATAAAGCCGGGTCACCGGATGCGCTTCGATCTGGACCCGGCTCCCGGCGACGCGATCCGGGTGCAGATGCCGCATCCGGAAATCTTCAGAGCCCTCCGGACGGGCATGCTGCTGCTGCTCGACGACGGGCGGGTGCGGCTGCGGGTCGGAGAACGCACCGACGAATGGGCGGACGTCACGGTCGAGAGCGGCTTCAAACTGTCGGACCGCAAGGGCGTCGCCGTGCCCGAGGCCGTGGTGCCCGTCTCGGCCCTCACGCCCAAGGACCGCGAGGATCTCGCCTTCGCCCTGCGTATCGGCGTCGACTGGGTGGCGCTCAGCTTCGTCCAGAAGGCCGAGGACATGGCCGAGCTGAAGCAGCTGGTGAAGGGCCGCGCCGCCTGCCTGGCCAAGATCGAAAAACCGCAGGCGCTGCGCGAACTCGACAGCATTCTCGACTACTGCGACGGCGTCATGGTCGCGCGGGGCGATCTCGGCGTCGAACTGGAGCCCGAAGAAGTGCCGGTCGCGCAGAAGCAGATCATTCGCGCCGCGCGGCAGCGCGGGGTGCCTGTGATCGTCGCGACGCAGATGCTCGAGAGCATGACCAGCTCCCCCGCCCCGACCCGGGCCGAGGCGTCTGACGTCGCCAACGCCGCCTACGAAGGCGCCGACGCCCTGATGCTGTCGGCAGAGACGGCCTCTGGCGACTACCCGCTCGAATCCGTCGGCGTCATGAGCCGGATCATCGAGCGGGTGGAGCAGGACCCGATGTGGCCCAGCCTGATGGACGCGGAACATGCGGGCATGGACGACTTCGACGCCGACGCCCTGGTCGCGGCCGCGCGGAAGGCCGCCGAGGCCCAGTCCACCGCCTGCATCGTCGTCTTCACCACCCTGGGCGGGACCGCCCGGCGAATGGCCCGGGAACGGCCGCTGCAGCCGGTGCTGGCCCTGACGCCGAACCCGGACACCGCGCGGCGACTGGCGCTTGTGTGGGGGCTTGAGACCAGACTGGGCAAGGAGCCGGCCTCGCTCGAGGACGTAACCGAGGACGCCGTCTCGAGTGCGGTCAACTACGGCATGGCCCAGCCCGGCCAGCGCATCCTGATCCTCGCCGGGACCCCCTTCGGCGCCCCGGGGGCTGCGAATCTTCTGCGACTGGCCCATGCTCCGATGAAGGGACGGCGTTGAGCCGGGGCCTATGTCGAGCCTGAGGACAAAAGAGGGGCATGATCAAATACATCGGCTCCAAGCGCGCGCTGCTCGGCCAGATCGCTGCGGCGGTGAAGGGCGCGTTGCCCGACGGCGGAACCGTTTGCGACCTGTTCTCCGGCACCGCCCGCGTGGGGCACGCGCTGAAGCGGGAGGGCTTTCGCGTCTGGTCGAACGACCACAACGCCTACGCCCACGCACTGGCGACCTGTTATGTGCAGGCGGACCGGGATCGGTGGCTGGACCGCGCCGGGACGGTGCTGGTGGAACTGCGTGACGTGAAGCCCGAGGCGGGCTGGTTCA
>DASRWP010000208.1:0-4887 GCA_035654535.1 Brevundimonas sp. | reverse complement strand
TGGGGAGGAGACAAAACGGCCGCACACGGTCTCCTCCCCACTTGTGGGGAGGGGGACCCCGAAAGGGGTGGAGGGGCTAGAGCCCCAGCCGTCGGGCGCGCGCGGAGATTTCCAGCAGCAGGCGCTCGGCAATCAGCTGGTCGGGCGAGCCGGTGGTTTTGGTCGCGATGTCCGCCGCGTTGACGCTGTCGAGCACGCGGTCGAGATCCTCGAGCCGCCAGCTGCGGGCCTGGCGCAGCATCTCGGCCTCCTGTTTCCAGAACACGCCGGCGGCCTTGGCGGCCTCCTTGGCTCCTGCCCCGCCCGACTGAAGCACATTGATGCGGCGCAGTTTGCCGAGGTGGATCGAGGCCTGTCTCACAGCCATGACAGGGGACTCCCCCTCGGCCATGGCACGACGCAGGCCCGATTGGGCCGGGGCCGGGCGGCCGCCGAAGGCTTGCAGGGCGGCGTCCTGCAGCGACGCATCCGCCTCCACCCCGAGATGCCGTTCCAGCTCCTCGACGTCGATGGTCTTGCCGGAGCCCGGGCCGATGTACAGCGCCAGCCGCTCGATCTCCTGCCGCATCAGACCGCGCTCGCGCGGAAGACGGCTGACGAAGCGGTCCAGCGCGTCACCGGTCAGACCGACCTTGTCCGTCGCCAGCGCCTCGCGCGTCATCCGGGCCACGTCGCCGGTCTCGTCCTCATAGCAGGCGATGCCGACGGCTTCCTTCGCCCCCTCGGCCGCCTTGCGCAGGGCGGAGTCGCGGCCAAGCGCCCCCGCCTCAATCACCAGCATGGCGTCCGGGTTGTAGGCGCCCTCCGCGTGGGCCTTGAGCGCGCCGGCCAGCATCCGGTCGACGGAGGCCTTTTCGGAGCCCAGCCGCACGCGCACCAGCCGGCGGCCGCCGATCATGCTGAGGGCTGTCAGCGCCTCCTCCAGCCGGGCCTCGTCGCCGTCGATATCGGTCTCGGTCAGCAGGGTGACGTTGAACGGGTCGTTGAGGTCCGGCGTGATCGCCTTGCACAGGACCGTGGCGCGTTCGGCTACGCCCGAGCGGTCCTTGCCATGGATGACGGCCGCGCGGATCGAACGGTCGGGGGACGACAGGAAGCGCTCGACCTCGGGACGTTTGGCGAGGATCACCGGCGGTCGAGCGCGCGCAGGATATCCACGCGGATCAGCCGGGCCAGTTCGGCCGCGGCCCGCTCCTCGCCGTCCTGCTGGGCGGCGATGGCGGCGTAGGGCTGGTCCGCCGCGGCGTAGGTGGTGGTCACAGTCTCGACGCCGGAAACGGCCTCGCCCCCGGCGACCGGGGTCAGGACCCAGGCCCCGCGGACGGTCAACTCGTAGCGTGTGGCGGTGTCGTCGATGCGCCGACCGAGCGGTCGCCGCGACTGGTCGATCGCGGTCTGAAGCCGCCACAACGGCTCCTGCGCGCCATCGCGGCCCAGCGCGTCTTCCAGCTGTTCGCGGACCCGATAACCGAGCCGGTCATCCTGGGTGGAGACGGCGATGCGCGACAGCGCAGAGCCGGCGGCCCTTTCGGCATACAGGGGCGTGAAGCCACAGCCCGTCAGTCCCGTCGCTGAGACAACGACCAGCATCAGCGCGGCGGCGGCGCGGCGCATCAGGCGACCACCAGATTGACGATGCGGTCCTTGACCACCACGATCTTCCTCACCGTCTGGCCCTCCAGCCGCGCCTGCACCTCGGGGTCGGCGAGAACAAGGGCCTCCACAGCCGCCGGATCAAGCCCGCGCGCGACGCGGATTTCGCCGCGGCGCTTGCCGTTGACCTGAATCGGCAGGGTCACCTCGTCGTCCGCCGCCAGCGCCGGATCGAACTCCGGCCAGGGCGCGTCGAGGACCATCCCTCCTTCGCCCAGCCGCGTCCAGCACTCTTCCGCCAGGTGCGGGGTGAAGGGCGCGATCAGCCGGGTCAGGGCCGACAGGGCCAGACGGCGCGCTGCGCCGCCCGCCGCCTGATGGTCGCGCACGGCGGCGACGAAGGCGTAGAGCTTGGCGATCGCCGAGTTGAAGCGGAAGCCTGAGACGCCTTCAGACACAGCCTTGATGGCCTTGTGCGTTTCGCGGATCAGGGACTGGTCGGTGGCGGCGTCTCCCGCCGCCGCCGGATCGAAGCCGTCGACCTCGGCCCAGACGCGCTGGACGAAGCGGGCGGCGCCCTCGACGCCGCCGGGCGTCCACTGCACGTCGCGCTCGGGCGGGCTGTCGGACAGGACGAACAGCCGGCCCGCGTCGACGCCATAGGCCTCGACGATCTCCTGAGGGGCGACGACGTTCTTCTTCGACTTGGACATCTTCTCGATGTCGCCGATGGTCAGGGCCTCGCCGGTCGAGAGCTGGCGGGCGCTGCGTTTGCCGGCGTCGTTGGTCAGTTCGACGTCTGTCGGCTCGACCCAGGCGCCGTCGGCGCGGCGGTAGGTCTCGTGGACCACCATCCCTTGGGTGAACAGACCGGCGAACGGCTCCCGGACCGACATCAGGCCGGCGTCGCTGAGGGCGCGGGAGATGAAGCGGGCGTACAGCAGATGCAGGACGGCGTGCTCGACGCCGCCGATATACTGGTCGACCGGCAGCCAGCGGTCGGCTGCGGCGCGGTTGATCGGCTCGTCTGCAGTCGGGTCGGCGAAGCGGGCGAAATACCAGCTGGAGTCGACGAAGGTGTCGAGGGTGTCGGTCTCGCGCACCGCCTCGCCACCGCACGAGGGGCAGGCGACGTGCTTCCACGTCGGGTGGCGGTCCAGCGGATTGCCCGGCGTGTCGAAGGTCACGTCCCTGGGCAGTTCGACCGGCAGCTGATCCGTCGGAACGCCGACCGGGCCGCAGGCGGCGCAGTGGATCACAGGGATGGGACATCCCCAGTAGCGCTGGCGGCTGACGCCCCAGTCGCGCAGCCGATAGATGGTCGCGCCCTGACCCTGACCCAGCGCCTCGACGCGGGCGATGGCCTCGGCCTTGGCGCTTTCGATGTCGAGGCCGTCGAGGAAGTCGGAGTGGAACAGGCGGCCGGGACCGACATAGGCCTCGTCGGCCACGTCGAAATCGTCGCCGGCGCCGTCGGGCCGCACTACCGGGATGACCGGCAGGCCGTACTTGCGGGCGAAATCCAGATCGCGCTGGTCATGCGCCGGACAGCCGAAGATGGCGCCCGTGCCGTACTCCGACAGGATGAAGTTGGCGATCCAGACCGAGACCTCGCGTCCGTCGAACGGGTGCAACACCTTCAGGCCGGTGTCGACGCCGATCTTTTCGGCCTGCTCGATCTCGGCTTGGGTCGAGCCGCCCTTGCGGCACTCGGCGACGAAGGCGGCGGCGGCGGGGTTCGCGTCGGCGATGGCCCGGGCGACCGGGTGGTCGGGGGCCACGCCCATGAAGCTGGCCCCGAACAGGGTGTCGGGCCGGGTGGTGTAGATCTCCAGCCCGTCGGGCGCAGCGGCGGGCGCCTTGGCAGCCCATCTCCACGTCATGCGCAGGCCTTTGGACCGACCGATCCAGTTCTCCTGCATCAGCCGGACCTTGTCCGGCCAGCGGCCCTCCAGCTCTTTCAGGCCCTCGATCAGGTCGTCGGCGTAGTCGGTGATGCGCAGGAACCACTGGTTCAGTTTGCGCTTCTCGACCACCGCGCCCGAGCGCCAGCCGCGGCCGTCGACGACCTGCTCATTGGCCAGCACGGTGTTGTCGACCGGATCCCAGTTGACCACCGAGTCCTTGCGATAGACGAGGCCGCGCCGGAACAGCTCGAGGAACCACGCCTGCTGCTTGCCGTAGTAGGCGGGGTCGCAGGTGGCGAACTCGCGCGACCAGTCCAGAGACAGGCCGAGCAGCTTCAGCTGCTCGCGCATGGCGGCGATGTTGGACCAGGTCCAGTCGCCGGGATGCACGCCGCGCTCGATGGCGGCGTTCTCGGCCGGCAGACCGAAGGCGTCCCAGCCCATCGGGTGCAGGACGTCGAAGCCCTGCGCGCGCTTCGACCGCGCCACGACGTCGCCCATGACGTAGTTGCGGGCGTGGCCCATGTGGATGGCCCCAGAGGGATAGGGGAACATCTCCAGCACGTAGTATTTCGGTCGCCCGGTCTCTTCGGTCGGGGTCCGGAAGGCGTCGGCGGCCGCCCAGCGGGCCTGCTGGCGGGGTTCAGCGGTCTTGGGCTCGTATCGGGCCACGGGAATCCTTCAGCCGTCGGGATTGTTGCGTTGCACCAATCCTAGAACAAGGCCCCGACCGATGGGGAGATATTATTCAGCCCTGCCAGGAGCCGCAGCCGGGATCAGCGGGCGTTCTGAAGGTTCAGCTGCCGGGCCTTGGTCAGGATGGCGTTCTCCAGATCGGTCTCGGTCTGGGCGGCCACCGGCGCGCCGACCCACTGACCTGCGGCGTCGCGCACTTCCTTGCTGACGGTGACGTTCAGCGCATCGGCCCGCAGGCGGGTGTCGAGGATGAAGACCGTGGCCTTGAAGCGCTCGTTCGGCGTCTGGGGATCGACGTACCAGTCGTAGTTGATCACTCCGCCCCACGGATCGGCGTTGGCGAGGGGCATGAAGCTCATGGTGTCCAGCGTCGCCCGCCACAGAAAGGCGTTGACGCCGATGCCGGTCAGGGCGCCCGCGGGCCGGGCTGCAGGGCGGCTGCCGGAGCCGAACACGTCGCCGACAGTAGGGCCAAAGGGGCGGTCCGCCGAGCAGGCGCTCAGCAGGGCGCCTGAGGCGATCAGGGCGAGGGTCGCGCCGCGAACCAGCACCATAGAGACTTCTCCATTCGGTCGTGTCGTGCGGCGGACCGGTTCCACCGACGCGCTGGCTGGGCCCGAACGGGCGGGAGCCGGAGCGACGCTCTATAACACGGCCAAAAGGGGCGATGACAAGGCGAAGACGCAACCTG
>DASRWP010000207.1:0-4533 GCA_035654535.1 Brevundimonas sp. | reverse complement strand
CAAGCTGCGCGCCGGTCGGCTGCTGTGGGCCGAGGCGGTGGCGAAGTTCGGCGCGAAGGATCCGAAGTCACTGGCCCTGCGCGCCCACTGTCAGACCTCGGGCTGGTCGCTGGCGGCGCAGGACGTGTTCAACAACGTGCCCCGCACCATGGTCGAGGCCATGGCGGCGGCGGGCGGACAGACCCAGAGCCTGCACACCAATGCGCTGGATGAGGCGCTGGCCCTGCCGACCGACTTCTCGGCCCGGATCGCGCGCAACACCCAGCTGTTGCTGCAGATGGAGACCGGCCTGACCCGCGTTATCGACCCGTGGGGGGGCAGCTTCTACGTCGAGCGGCTGACCCACGAACTGGCCGGGAAGGCCCGCGTCCTGATGGCCGAGGTCGAGGCGCTGGGCGGCATGGCCAGGGCCATCGAGGCCGGCGTGCCGAAGATGCGGATCGAGGAGGCCGCGGCCCGCACACAGGCGCGCATCGACACCGGCCAGCAGACCGTCGTCGGGGTGAACCGCTATGTGTCCGACGCGATCGACGACATCCCGATGCTGAAGGTCGACAACGCCGCCGTTCTGGCCGCGCAGATCGACAAGCTGAAACGCCTCCGGGCCGAACGCGACGAGGCGAAGACGCAGGCCGCCCTGGACGCCGTGACCGAAGGCGCGCGCGGAACCGCCAACCTGCTGGAGCTGTCGGTGCAGGCCGCCCGCGCCTACGCCACCGTCGGCGAAATCTCCGACGCGCTGGAGGCCGCCTTTGGTCGCCACGTCGCGACGGTGAAGACCGTCACCGGCGTCTATGCGAAAGAGGCCGGGTCCGATCCGAAGATCGCCCGCGCCCGCGACATGGTCGCCGCCTTCGTCGAGAACGACGGCGGCCCGCCGCGCATCCTGATCGCCAAGCTGGGTCAGGACGGCCACGACCGCGGCCAGAAGGTCGTCGCCACCGCCTATGGCGACCTCGGGCTCGACGCCACGGCAGGATCGCTGTTCCAGACGCCCGAGGAGGCGGCGCGGGAGGCGGTCGATCGCAACGTCCACGCCGTCGGCGCCTCGTCTCTGGCCGCCGGGCACCTCACCCTGGCGCCCGCGCTGATTGCTGAGCTGAAGAAGCTGGGCCGGGATGACATCATGGTCGTGGTCGGCGGGGTGATCCCCCCGTCAGACGTCCAGACCCTGATCGATCTGGGGGCCGCCGCTGTCTATCCGCCGGGCTCGGTCATAGCCGACACGGCCATCGACCTGATCGACAAGCTGAACCAGCGCCTCGGCTACGCCCAGAAGCGCTGATCAGGGACGATGCCGGGCAGGCAGCGCCGCGACCTGATCCGCCGTCAGCTGCCGACTGATGCGGACGCGGCACACCGAGTTGGCCCGTGTCGATCCGGGCACGACGACCCTCGCCCACTCGTCGGTGCACAGCCGCGACCCGCTCAGGCCGTCCGGGATCAGCGCCAGACTGTTGGCGAAATCCAGATTGGTGCAGCCGCCTGCGTCGTTCAACTCATAGACCGCGCGGCGTCCCACGCGCAGATAGACCTGCCCCGATCCACCC
Source organism: Brevundimonas sp. (assembly GCA_035654535.1). Taxonomy (GTDB): domain Bacteria; phylum Pseudomonadota; class Alphaproteobacteria; order Caulobacterales; family Caulobacteraceae; genus Brevundimonas. The sequence continues at coordinate 2,983 of DASRWP010000207.1, read as the reverse complement.
TGACGGAAATTGCTGACCTGATTGACGCTGAAGCACTGGCGTGGCGTCCGGGCCGCCGACGCCGCGGTCGGGTCAGCCCCTCCAACGGGCGCGCAGGCCCCGGCCACAGAGACAGCAAGGGCGAGGGCGAGGACGGTGCGCATGGGTCTCTCCGGGCGATAGCGCCAGATCAATCGTCTGCCGACGCGCGGGGTTGCACAAGCGTCCCGGCGAATCGCCCCGGATCGACTCTCGCCGCCAGATCGGCCGGGAGCGGCGACGGCGCGCCGGTTGCGAGCGCGGCGACATGCTCGGCCAGCAGGGGCGCGAGGCAGAAACCGCGCGATCCCAGCCCCCCCAACAGGTACAGGCTGGTCTCACCCATCGCCCCCGCCAGCGGCAGCCGGTCGGGCGTCGTCGCCCGCACCGCGGTGCGCGACCGAATATCTCTCCGCCGGGACAGGGCGTCCGCCATCCCCGGCAGACGCGCCTTCAAGGTCGCGAGATTGCGGTCCGAAGCCTCGGCTGTGGGTCCGCCCCCGCTCTCTCCGCGATCATGGGTCGCGCCGAACAACAGGCCCGGTCCCATTGGCGCGACATAGCCTCCCCAAGCGGTGGCCGGCCCGTCACCCTCGTCGACCCAGTCCGCCTGGCCCCTGACCGGAGAAAGAGGCAGGGCAGGCGAAAGGACCGCCGCGCCCCAGCCCGACGCGATCACCACAATATCCGCCTCAAGGAATGTTCCACCTTCGCCGTCGAGCAGCCGCCAGCCATCGCCGTCGCGAGCGAGGCCTTCGACCTGCGCCGAAACACGCCCCACCTGTGCCAGCCAGGCTGACAGCACCGCCGCTGGGCGAAGGGTCAGGGCGTCTCGCATCCACAGCCCGCCGACGGGCACGGGTTCGACCAGCCGGTCCGCACAGTCTTGCGGCTCCAGCGCCGTCATGGCGCCCTCCGGCCAAAAGGACTGGGCCGCGACCTTGCCGAAGCGGCGGCCGTCCCGCGGCGTCTGTTCGAGCTGCAGCACGCCCCGCGCGACGACCGCGTCGGGCGTCGCCGCGTAAAGCGTTCCCGCCCGCTCCAGCGCCTGCGCATGCAAGACCGCGATCCCCTCGTCTCCGGCGTCGAGCCGGGGGGTGACCAACGCCGCTGGAAAGCCGGACGCGCCCGCCCCGGGCGTCTCGGCTTCGACCACCACAGCCTCGACGCCGAGCGCCGCGAACGCCCGCGCCAGAGCCGCGCCGGCGATCCCGGCTCCTATGATCGCCACCCGCGCCGGACGGACACCCGGCGCGCCGCCGCCGGGGAGCATGGCCTCCAGCCGCTCGCGCTTGCGACCGTGGCCGGGCCGCTTCTCCACCGCGAAGCCGCGCGCCACGAGGCCCCGCCGCACCGAACCCGCCACGGTGAAGGTCGCCAGCCGCGCTCCGAGGGCCGAGCGGGCGGCGATCGCATCCAGCACCGCGTCGGACCACATCTCCGGATTGGCGGACGGCGCGAAGCCGTCGAGGAACCACGCGTCCGCCCGGCCGGACCAGCGCGCCAGCGCGCTCTCCACATCCCCGACGGCGATATCGACGACGGCGTCGAACCCCGGCAGATCGAGGCGGTGGAAGCCAAGGGTCGGCTCGGGCCACGCCGCCAGCAGAGCGGACGCCGGGCCGGCCAGTTCCGGCCAGGCGGACAGCGCCCGCGCCGCCTCCTCGCGCCGCAGCGGGAAGCCTTCGATCGAGAACACGTGCAGCCGCCCGCCCGCCGGGCGATGCGCTCGCCACAGATCCAGCAGCGCGGCGATGTTCAATCCCGTGCCGAAACCGAGTTCGGCCACCGTGAACCGGGCCCGCCCCGCCCAGGCTTTTGGCAGGCCGCAGCCGGTCAGAAAAACCGCGCGGCTCTCCGCCAGCCCGTCCTCGCGCGAGAAATAGACATCGCCGAACCGGCCCGAACGCGGCGCGCCGTCGGCGGTCCAGACCAGCTGCGGGGATCGGTCGTCGGTCATGTCCCCGGCCTATACGGCTGGCGCTGATCCGCAAGTCCGCCGGCGTCGCGCGGCGGGCAAAGAAAAAGGGCCGCCCCGGAGGACGGCCCTTCCTTCAGTCAGGCCCTCGAGCCTGTCTTGAAGTCGCTCTTAGTGAGCGGCCTTCTCTTCAGCAGCCGGAGCAGCGGCGGCCGGAGCCATCGCACCGTCAGCGGCCGGAGCAGCGGCTTCGGCGGTCGCGGCGGCGGCGGTCGCGTCAGCAGCGGCGGCGTCGGCGGTCGCAGCAGCGTCCGTGGCGGTGTCGGCGGCGGCGGCGGCGTCGGTCGACGCTTCAGCGGCGGTGTCTTCGGCGGCGGGTTGGCAAGCAGCCAGGGCCAGAGCGGCGGCCGAGGCGGCGATCAGGGCGACGATGCGCATGGGTGTATTCCTTCAGGAGGGTCATACGAGGCATGAATCCCCGCAGTCCCGAGATAACGGGAACGTGAGGATCAGCGCAAGCGAATTATCACGCGTTCGTGAAACCTCGTGAGGGAGACTGCGCAACAGCCGTCCGCGGCCACCTCGGCACAGCTCCTTATTGAGCAGGCGGGCTGGTCGTCGACGAGGTCATCGGTTGATCCGTCGGCAGAGTGCCCGGGGTCTGGCCGGTCGTGGCGCCGGTCGATCCGGTAGTGCCCGTCGTCCCTGTCGCGCCCGTGGCGCCCGTCGCGGAACCGTCCATTGCACCCCCGGTCGTGCCCATGGCGCCTGTGTCGGCTGGCGCCATGGCCGACGTGTCTTCGGCCGCCATGGCGGCGGCGTCGGTCTTAGCGGTGTCGTCCTGACCCGAGCATGCAGCGAGGGCGAGCGCGCCCGCGGCGGCGAGGCTGATGATCCTGAAATTCATGTCCAAGTCTCCTGTGACCGCCCGGCGGCTCACCCGCCGGTGTTGACGATCACAGCCGGTCAACCGAGAGCCGGCCTGCGCGTTCCCGACTTCGTGAGAATTCGTGAACGAAACGATGCTCACCCGTCGGCGGGCATGCG
>DASRWP010000206.1:0-5039 GCA_035654535.1 Brevundimonas sp. | reverse complement strand
TCGCGCTTCGCATGGGGTGTTTCGCCGCCCTCGCGGCGCCGCTGGGTCCCGGCCTTCGCCGGGATGACGACACGGGGGTTAGAGGTCGTTGAGGAACCGGATGAGCAACGTGTTCACGTCGTCGGCCCGTTCCTGCTGGATCCAGTGGCCGGCGCCCGGGACGACGACCTGCATGCGCAGGTCGGCAAGCCAATCCATCAGCCCCGCCTCGTGCTGGCCCGAGTAGTGGCGCACGGGGTCGCGTTCGCCGACCACGAAGGCCGCGGGAACGCGGATGCGGGCGTCCTGCAGATGCGCGGTCAGGGCCCAGTTGCGGTCGAGGTTGCGGTACCAGTCCAGCGGCGCCCGGAAGCCGCCGGTCGAGAAGGCCGCGACGTATTCGGCGAAATGCGCGGGCGTCATCCATGGCGGCAGTGGCGCGTCGTCGGGCACGGTGGAGATGAAGGTCTCGCCTTCGGGGATGAAGCCGGTGGACTGGCGGTCGGTCGGGGTGGCGCCGTCGTAGGCGTAGAAGCCCTTGCGCAGGCCGGTCGCGACGTCGGCCTCGAACACCTCGTGGGCGTCGTCGGTCTGGAACTGGCTGATGTACAGTTCGCCGAGCCCCAGCCGCTTCGAGATCGCCGCCATGGCCGCAGTGGGCGGGCCCCTGGGCCGGCGCGGCTGGAACGGCACCGACAGGCCGAACACCGCGCGGAACAGGTCCGGGCGCGTCAGGGCGCAGTGCCAGGCCACCGGCGCGCCCCAGTCGTGGCCGACAACCACGCACTGCGGCTCGCCCAGGGCCCGCACCAGATCGACCATGTCTCCGACGAGATGAAGGATCGAATAGGCGTCGCGGGCCTCCGGCCTGTCCGTGCCGCCGTAGCCACGCATATCGGGGGCCACCGCGTGATAGCCGGCGTCCGCGAGCGCCTGCACCTGCGCCCGCCAGCTGATCCCCAACTCGGGGAAGCCATGGATCAGCAGCACGAGGGGGCCGGACCCGGCCTCCAGTATCTGCTGCGTCAGGCCGTCGGTCTGGATATGGCGGGTCTGCATCTCGCGTTTGTGCTCCGCATTCCCGGCGAAGCCGGAAACATCCCGCTTGGCGCCGCGTTCGGTTGGTTCATCACAAAGAACACGAAGGGAGCAGGAAGAACACAAAGGTGTCCGGAGCGGCCCCGCTCCCTTTGTGTCCTTTGTGAATCCTTCGTGTTCTTCGTGACGAACCGGCAAGGCCGGCGGATGCGGGGACTGCCGTCGTTTCGCGTCGGCGGGGGAGACGGTTAGATTTCGACGCCCGTCGTCCGCATGATCTCGGCGCGCAGCTCCGGCATGCCGTCGCCCTTCTCGGCCGAGGTGACGATCACGGCGGGATAGGCCGCGCCGCGCTTGGAGATGGCCTTGAGGGTCGCTTCCTGCACCTTCCCGGCCTCGCCCTTCTTCAGCTTGTCGGCCTTGGTCAGGACGATCTGGTAGCTGACGGCGGCGAGGTCGAGGGCGTCGAGGGCCTCGTCGTCGACCTTCTTGAGGCCGTGGCGGGCGTCGATCAGCAGGTAGACCCGCTTCAGCGTGACCCGGCCGCGCAGGTAGTCGCGGCCGAGGTCCTGGAACTTCTTCACCGTCGACTTCGAGGCCTTGGCCCAGCCGTAGCCGGGCAGGTCGACCAGCCGCATCTTGCCGTCGAGATCAAAGAAGTTGACCTCGCGCGTGCGTCCCGGCTCGTTCGAGGCGCGGGCCAGCTTGTGCATGCCCACCAGGCCGTTGATCAGGCTGGACTTGCCGACGTTCGAGCGGCCGGCGAAGGCGACCTCGGGCAGGTCCGGATCGGGCAGCTGCTCGATCTTGGCGCAGCCCATGACGAAGGTCGCCGGGCGCGCGAAGAGGATGCGCGCCTGCTCGAGCTGTTCGGGAGTGAAATCGTCCAACTCAGGCTTTCTTGAAGCGGGCGAGGAAGGTGTCGATCGGGTTTTCGGCCTTCAGCCGGTGCATGATCACATACTGCTGGAAAATGGTCAGGATGTTCGACCATGCCCAGTAGATCAGCAGGCCCGCCGGGAAGGTGGCCATGATGAAGGTGAAGATGATCGGCATCAGCTGGAAGATGCGGCGCTGCATCGGGTCCGGCGCCGGTGGGCTCATCGCCATCTGCAGCCACATGGTCAGGCCGTAGAAGATGGCGAGGATGCTCAGCGCGAACGTCCCGCCGAGGAAGCTGCCGATCAGGGGCGCGGTCAACGGGTCCCACGGGATCAGGCCGAACAGGTTCCAGATCGTCGAGGGGTCGGGCGCGGAAAGGTCGCGTATCCAGCCGAAGAAGGGCGCGTGCCGCATCTCGATGGTCACGAACAGCATCTTGTAGACGGCGTAGAAGACCGGGATCTGCAGCAGCAGCGGCAGACAGCCCGCCAGCGGGTTGATCTTTTCCTTCTGATACAGCGCCATCAGCTCCTGCTGCTGTTTGGCGGCATCGTCGGGGTGCTTCTTCTTGATCTCCTCCATCTTCGGCTGGAGGGTCCGCATCTTGGACATGCTCTCGTAGCTCTTGTTGGCCAGCGGGAACATGATCAGGCGCACGGTCAGGGTCAGGCCGAGGATGGCCAGGCCGAAGTTGCCGAAGATGCCGTAGAAGAACTCGATCAGCAGGAAGATCGGACGGGTCAGGAAGAACAGGAAGCCCCAGTCGATCGCGTAGATGAACCGCGGCAGGCCGAGCTGCTTCTCGTAGGCGCTGAGGATTTCGTTGCGCTTGGCCCCGGCGAACAGGCGGGTGGTTTCGGTGATCTGGGTGTTGGGCGCGATGGTATGCGCCTGACCCTGCATGGTGGTTTCGTGAACCATCAGGCCGTTGACGTCGCGCACGCGGAACTCCGCGTCGATCCGCTCGTCCTGCGCCGGGATCATGGCGGCCAGCCAGTATTTGTCGGTGATGCCCAGCCAGCCGCCGGTGGATTCGTGCTCCTGCAGCGGCTTCTTGGCCCAGGCGCCGTACTTCAGCTGCTGGGTGGCGTAGGCGTCACCCTCGCCGAAGGTGCCGATCGCGCCCTCATGCAGGATCTGGTTCTTGCCGAGGTCCGCCGGAATGCCCTGACGCTCGACGCGACCGTACGGGGCGATGGTGATCGGCTGGGCGCTGAAGTTCGCCACCGTGTCGGTGACGGTGAACATATACTGGCCGTCGACCGTCACCCGGCGCGTGAACCGCAGGCCGGCGCCGTTGTCCCACGTCAGCACGACCGGGGTGGTCGGCGTCAGGGTAGCGCCCTGGGTCAGCCGCCAGGGCGTGTTCGGACCGGGCACGCCGCCGGGCACATTGGCGCCGTTCCAGCCGAACTGGGCGAAGAAGGCGTGCTCCATGCCCTGCGGCCGGAACAGCTCGACGGCGGGCGATCCGGCCTCGATCGTCTCCTGATAGTCGGTCAGGAAGAGGTCATCGATCCGCGCGCCGGTCAGCGACAGGGAGCCGGTGAGCTTGTCGGTCTGGATCGGCACGCGGGCGCCTGCGCCGAGGGCGACGGTGCGGTCGGTGGTGAAGACGGCCGCGCTGGGCGACGGGGCTGTGACCGGACTTTCGGCCGTGCGTTCGGCGGTCGCCTGCTGCGCGGCGCGACGGGCGGCGGCCTGCGGCTGCATCACGAAATAGCTGTAGGCCAGCAGCATGAGGCCGGCGATCACGACAAAGAGGATCGTGTTACGGCTGTTGTCGTGAGGAGGCATGGAGATCAGGAATCCTGGCCGGCGGAAGCGGGCGTGTTCGGCGCGCGTCTGGGCGCCGGCCGCGGGGTCGCGAGCCTTGTAAGCGCCGATTTCACATCGTCAAGCAAACGGTCCCATGGACGGTCCGCCGTGCCGGCGCGGGCGACAAAGACATAGTCGCTGCCGGGCGTCGCCAGCCCGGGCGCCATCGCCCGTGCGGCCTCCCTGAGACGGCGTTTGGCGCGGTTCCGGATGACGGCCCCGCCGACCTTGCGCGTGGCGGTGAAGCCCAGCCGGACGACCGGGTCGCCATCCTGCCGGTCCAGCCGCTGTACGACCACGGCGCCGCGGGCCTCTGAAACGCCCTTCGCGGCCGCCAGAAACTGGGGCCGCGAAGTCATGCGTTCGATTTTGAAGAGTTCGGCCATGCGCCCGAGCGCAGGCGCCGGACGACTTAGGCCGTCAGGCGCTTGCGGCCCTTGGCGCGACGCCGCGCAACGATCTTCTGTCCGTTCTTGGTGGCCATCCGCGAACGGAAGCCGTGACGGCGCTTGCGCACGAGTCGCGACGGCTGATAGGTCCGCTTCACGGTCGGCTCCTGGGACTGAAATCATAAATGCGGCGGAAGGCGTCCGTCGCGGGAAGGGCGGGCGTATAAGCGGCAGGGCCGGATGTGTCAACGCCGACGGCCCTTCTCGGAGAGACTATGGACCGGTTCAAACGCTTCCTGCCGCTGCTGGTGCTGGCGGGCGTCATCGCCCTGATCTTCGCCATGGGCTGGAACCGCTACCTGTCACTCGACACCATACGCGATCACGGCGGGGACTTCCACGCATTCAAGGACCGCAACTACCTGCTGTGCCTGCTGATCCTGATGGCGGTGTTCGCCCTGCTGACCGCCAGCGTGGTGCCGGGGGTCTTCTTCGTCACCATCACCGCCGGCTATCTGTTCGGCCCGTGGGTGGGCGGGGTGGCCACGGCGATCGCCGCCACCGTCGGCGCCCTGATCGTCTATGCGGTGGCGCGGTCCGCGCTGGGCGAAGCGCTGCGCAACAAGGCCGCGCGCGACAAGGGTTTGATGCAGAAGGTCTGCGCCGCCATCGACCGCGACACCTTCTGGTATGTACTGGCCTCGCGACTGGCCGTCGTCGTGCCGTTCCACATGATCAATGTCGCGGCAGGCCTGATGTCCGTGCGGCTGGGCCCCTATGCACTGGCGACCGTGATCGGGCTGCTGCCTGCCCATATCATCTACTGCTGGATCGGCGCGCGGCTGAACCAGTTGCTGGCCGACGATCCGAACCCGGACTTCCAGGCCCTGTTCGGGCAGTTCTGGGGCCCCATGGCGGGCGTTTTCGTGCTCG
>DASRWP010000205.1:0-1831 GCA_035654535.1 Brevundimonas sp. | reverse complement strand
CCTTCGACGCCGTGCTGCTCGACGCGCCCTGCACCGCCACGGGCACCTTCCGGCGCAATCCCGAGGTGCTGCGGGCGACCAAGCCCGCCGACGTGGCCAAGCTGGCCGATGTGCAGCACCGGCTGCTGGACGCCGCCGCCGAACGGGTCAAGCCGGGCGGGCGGCTGGTCTATTGCGTCTGTTCGCTGGAGCGCGAGGAGGGCGAGACCCAGATCATCGCCTTCCTGCGCCGTAACCCGGCGTTCCGGACGACGCCCGCGGTCCCCACCGCGATCGGCGCGCCCGACGAGGCGCTCACGCCCGAAGGCTGGCTGCGCATCCTGCCGTCGATGTGGGCCGAGAAGGGCGGGCTCGACGGCTTCTTCATCGCCCGGCTGGACCGGACAGGCTGATCCCGGCGGCGATCAGCCCCGCCAGAAGCCCACGATCTTTTTCACCTCGTCCACGACCGGATCGGCGATGGCGGCCGCGCGCCCGGCGCCATCCTTGAGGACCCGGTCGATCTCAACGGTGTCGGCCATCAGGCGGCGCATCTCGGCGGTGACGGGGGCCATCGAGGCGACGGCGAGGTCGGCGAGCTTCGGCTTGAAGGCGCCGAAGCCCTGACCGGCGAACTCTGCCAGCACGGCCTCGCGGCTCATGTCGGCCAAGGCCGCATAGATGGTGACGAGGTTCTTCGCCTCGGCCCGGCCCTCGAGGCCTTCCACCGTCTCCGGCAGGGCGTCGGGATCGGTGCGGGCCTTGCGGATCTTGGCGACGATGGCATCCGCGTCGTCGGTCAGATTGATGCGCGACTGGTCCGACGGATCGGACTTGGACATCTTGGCCAGGCCGTCGCGCAGGCTCATGACACGCGGCGCCGGCCCCTGCGTCAGGGGCTCGGGCAGGGGGAAGAAGCCCGGCGCGTTGAAGTCGGTGTTGAACTTCTGGGCGATGTCGCGGGTCAGCTCGAGGTGCTGCTTCTGGTCCTCGCCGGTCGGCACCTCGGTGGCCTTGTAGAGCAGGATGTCGGCGGCCTGCAGCACCGGATAGGTGTAGAGGCCGACCGAGGCGCGCTCCTTGTGCTTGCCGGTCTTCTCCTTGAACTGGGTCATGCGGTCGAGCCAGCCGAGGCGGGCGACGCAGTTCAGGATCCACGCCAGTTCGGCATGCGCCCGCACGGCCGACTGCGGGAAGATCACCGAGCGCGCCGGATCGAGACCCGAGGCCAGATAGGCGGCGGCGATCTCGCGCGTCTGGGCGGTCAGCAAGGCCGGATCCTGCCACACGGTGATGGCGTGCAGGTCGGCGACGAACAGGAAGCAGGGCGCGCCCGTGTCCTGCAGCTGGGTGAACCGCTTGAGCGCACCCAGATAGTTGCCGAGATGGAGCGCGCCCGAGGCCTGGATACCGCTGAGGATGCGGCGAGGGCCCTGATAGGCGGAGGCGTCGGATGGGGCGTCGGTCATGTCGAGGCGCAATGCCCGACCGGCGCCGCAGGAGCAAGCCGTTACTTGGCCGTGCGCCGCAGCAGACCCTTGACCTCGGTCACCGTGATCGCGCGGGTGGCGAAGGCGAGCACGACATAGGCCAGACCCCCCGCCGCCGTGACGACCAGAAGGGCGGCCTCCTTCGCGCCGCCGCCCGAACCCATGCTCGCGAGCATGTCGGCGATGGGCGCCTCCACCAGCGAGCGGCCGGACGCGGCGAGGCCGACGATCAGGGCCAGACCGGTCGCCGAGAGGCCGATCCGGGCCAGACGGGACAGCGCCTGCGCGCTGGGCCGGTACAGGCCTCTCCGCCAGAGCGTCACAGCCAGCAGGATGACATTGGTCCAGGCCGCCGCCGAGAC
>DASRWP010000204.1:0-5209 GCA_035654535.1 Brevundimonas sp. | reverse complement strand
AAACCTGTTCGTCAGCGACGACGGCGCGTTCCGCCCCGAGGCCTATATCCCGGCCTATGTGCGCCGCTATCCCTTCGTGTTCGCCAACGACGAGACGCAGCAGCGCATGATCCTGTGCGTCGATCGCGCCGCCCCGTTCCTGCGCGAAGGCGGCGCCACGCCGCTGTTCGTCGACGGTAAGCCCTCGCCCTACGTCGAACAGGCGATGGAGTTCTGCAATAATTTCGAGCAGGAGCGTCAGCGCACCGAGGCCTTCCTTGCGCTTATCAACGAGCTGGATCTGCTGGACACGCGCGAGGCCCTGTTCACGCCGCGCAACCCCGACGGCACCAACGGCGCGCCGCAGAAGATCGCCGAGTATTTCGCGGTCTCGGAAGAGAAGCTGAAGGCCCTGCCTGCCGAGAAGCTGGCCGAGTTGCGCGACAATGGCGCCCTCGGCCAGATCTACGCCCATCTCGTGTCGCTGCTGGGCTGGGATCGCCTGATCGCCATGACCTTCATGCGCGTCGCGGCGGCGCAGCCGACGGCGGGAAACGCCTGACAAAAGGCAGCAGGCCGGAGGCAGCAGGCAGCCGGATTTAGCGCTGCCTACTCCACCTGCTGCCTACCTCACTGCTGCCTGCTGCCTGCTGCCTGCTGCCTGCTGCCTACCGCCGCGCCAGCACCGCCCGCGTCAGGCATGAGAAGACCAGTCGGCCGGCCTCGTCGAGCAGGTCGTGCTGGGCGATGACGATGCCTTTCTCGTCGCCGACCGGATCCTTGCCCATGATGGTGACCCGGCCGCGCATCAGCTCGCCGGCCGGCGGGTTGCGCATGTAGCGGAGGCCGTCGACCGCCAGCACCTTGGACTGGGCCCAGCCGGAGGACTTGTCGGCGAACAGCCGGCTCCACAGCGCGTAGACCATGGCGTCGGGGGCGCCGTAGGACGCGTCCCAACCCGGCGAGAACCGCTCCACGAACACGTCCAGCGCGGCCGCGTCGACCATGCAGGCGCCCAGCGAGATGACCTCGCCCACGCCCAGGTCTTCGAAATGGACGTGCAGCGGTTCGGTCATTGATCAGGATCCTGTCAGCCCGCGGGCTCTTCGGAGACCCGGACCAGCAGCTTGCCGTCATGGTCGCCGGTGAACAAGCGGTTGAGCGAGCCGACCGCCCCTTCCAGCCCGTCATCGACGTGGACCTTCCACTTCACCCGGCCGTCGGCCAGCCACGGGCCCATCTCGGCCACCATCTCGCGGCCCCGATGCGCGTAGTCGAGCACCAGAAAGCCCTGGATGTTGAGCCGGTGGGTGATGATGCGCGAGAAGTTCGGGGAGGGCGGCATGCGGGTGGCGTTGTAGGCCGAGATCAGACCGCACACGGCCATCCGCCCATGCGTCTTCAGCCGGTTGTAGACCGCGATCATGATGTCGCCGCCGACGTTCTCGAAGTTGAGATCGACGCCGTCCGGCGCCAGCCGGTCCAGCGCCTCACCGACGTCCTCGTTCTTGTAGTCGATAGCGGCGTCGAACCCGAGTTCGTCCGTCAGCCAGCGGCATTTGTCCGGGCCGCCGGCGATGCCGATGACGCGGGCGCCCCTCGCCTTCGCGACCTGACCGGCGATCGAACCCACGGCCCCGGCCGCCGCCGAGATCACGAGGGTCTCGCCGGGCTGGACCTTCAGCACGTCGGTGACGCCGAAATAGGCGGTCATGCCGGTCATGCCGAGGACGCTGAGATTCGCTGTGAGCGGCATGCCGGGGGCGCGATGAACGGGGCGCAGCTCCATCTCGTTGACGATGGCGTAGTCCGACCATCCGCCGGACAGCGGCGTGACGACGTCGCCGGCCTTGAAGCGGTTCGATCGGCTTTCCTCGACCACGCCCAGCGTCAGCCCGCGCATGACGCCGCCCAGCGGCACAGGAGGCAGATAGCCTTCCGCGTCGTTCATCCAGGTCCGGTTGGTGGGGTCCAGCGACAGGTAGACAGTGCGGACCAGCACCTGGGACTCGTTCAGAGCGGGCAGGGGCGCCTCGACCAGCTCCAGGTCGCCCGGCTGGATCAGGCCCTTCGGCCGTTGACGCAGCACCCACTGACGATTGACGCGAGCCATGGCGGTTTCCCTCTTTGGCGATGCAGGTTTTCTTTATGGACCCGCATAGTGACGAGGCCGGGCCGCCTGTCCAGCGCGGGCGAAGAAAAAGGCGGACCCGGAGGTCCGCCTTGAAGTCGCATCATCGAGAATGAGGCGCGGAGGCGACAGACCAGCTTTCGCCAGTCTCAAGTCGGGGGGGCGTCGCCGCCTCCGCAGACCGATAACGGAGCCCCCCCGCATCGGTTCCGGGCGAGGATTGAATAATTTCACAGCCCCGGCGGGCTCGGAACGGCTCAGCCTGACGCGGCGTTCTAGGACGACCCACACCGCGACGGAGCCGAGCCCATGACCGACCAGTCCCCCCACGACAAGGCCGCCGACGCCGTCCATGAGGGTCGACCGGTCGAAGCCCAGTACGTCCGGGGCGGCCGGGGCGGGAAGCGCATCGTGCTGGTGCTGGTCGGCGGCCTGACGCTGGTGGCGCTGTGTTTCGCCCTGATCTACGCCTTCACCGCCGGGCCGCTCGCCAGCACCAACGCCAATGACGGCGATCAGGTGGTCGATGCACAGGCGTTCGACCGCGACAGCACATCGACCGCGCCGGCCGCGGACGCGCCCACGACCCCCGAGGGCGAGCCGACCAATCCGCCGACCGGAGACGCCCCCAACGTCAACGCCCCCACGGTCTCGGCCCAGCCGTCGAACGGCCAGTAGCCTCCGCAAGGGAGAAACAAAAAAGCCCCGGTCGCGAGACCGGGGCTTTCTTCTGTCTGCTTCAGGTCGGCCTAGGCGGCGACCTTCTGACGTGAGGGGTGGAAGAACAGCGCCTGGCTGATGGCCGCCTTCACCGTCTCGGGCTGGAACGGCTTGGTGATCAGGAAGGTCGGTTCGGGCCGCTCGCCCGTCAGCAGCCGCTCGGGGAAGGCGGTGATGAAGATCACCGGCACATCGATTCGCTTCAGGATGTCCTTGACCGCGTCGATGCCCGAGGAGCCGTCGGCCAGCTGGATGTCCGCGAGAACCAGCCCCGGGCGGTGACGGGCGACAGCGTCCACCGCCTCGTCGTGGGTGGTGGCGGTGCCGGTTACGCGGTGGCCCAGCTCTTTCACCAGGCTTTCGATGTCGGCCGAGATGATCGCCTCGTCCTCGATGATCAGAACGTCGGTCGCCAGTTCCGCGTCGATGTCGGATTGGGCCTCGGAGATCAGGCGCTCGACATCGAAGGCGTCGGCGTCGAGGATCTGGGCGGCTTCCGACGGCGTGAACCCTTCCAGCGCCGTCAGCAGGAAGGCCTGCCGGGAGCGGGGGGCGATGCGCATCAGCCGCAGGGACGCGTCGTCGGTCCGGCCCTCGAGGCCGCTCTTGTCTTCCAGCTGGGCGCCCGTCGTGGCCCAGATCGCGTGAAACACGTGGTACAGGGCGACCCGCGGAGTCATCTCCGCCGGCAGCTGCCGCTCGCCGGCGGCCAGCGCCTCAAGCGCGACCCGCACATAGTTGTCTCCGGTGGTCTGGTCGCCGGTCAGCGCGCGCGCATAGCGACGGACGTAAGGCAGATGCGGCGCAAGGCGGGCCAGCAAGCTCATGTACGATAATCCCCGACAGATAGCGGTTCCTGACAGCGGAACCTTGGCAAGTCCGGTCAACGTATCAAATACGCCACGGTTCCGGCCGCGGCATCAAGCTTGAGCATTAAACCGCCGTAACCTAGGAACCGGCCCCGTGGCCTGGCGTTTGGCCTCTCGCAACAAGTATCGTCAGGGTGGCGGCCGTTTATTCAATGACAGAAAATTCCAACCCGTCAGGCAAGGGTCCGCCGAAGGGCGGCGCGAGCCTGGAGGAGGCGCGTCTGCGCCAGCAGGCCATCGGCGTGAAGCTGAGGCATATGTTCGACGAGGTCGTCAACGAGCAGGTTCCGGACGAGTTCCTGGAGATCCTGCGTCGGGCCGACGAGCGTTCGTCGGGCGGGAGCGGCGTATGAGCGGTGCGCAGCAGTCGCCACCCAAGCCGCCTTCAGCCGATGACAACGCCTTCAAAAGGGAACTTGTCGCGCTGATCCCGCACCTGCGCGCATTCGCCCGTACGCTGACCGGAGATCCGACGGCGGCCGACGATCTCGCGCAGGACGCCATGATGAAGGCGTGGGACGCGCGGGCCAGCTATCAGATGGGCACGAACATGAAGGCGTGGACCTTCATGATCCTGCGAAACCAGTTCTATTCCGAAAAGCGCCGCTCGTGGCGGCAGTCGCAGCTGGATCAGGAGGCGGCCGAGCGTACGCTGGTGGCCGTCGACGACCCGGAATCGCCGGTGGCGCTGGACGAGCTCCGCCTCGCCCTCGCGACTCTCCCCGAAGAGCAGCGCGAAGCTCTGATCCTCGTCGGCGCCGGAGGCTTCGCCTACGAAGAGGCGGCGGAAATCTGCCAGTGCGCCGTCGGCACGGTGAAGAGCCGTGTTTCCCGGGCGCGCAAGGCCCTGCAGGCGACGCTCGAACGCGGCGGCTACGCCCGTGACGGACGCGCCGCAGGCGACGCGATGCGCTCGATCCTCGCCGCAGCCGATCGCCTGAGCAGCGTCCGGCAGGACTGACCGGGTGATCCGGCTCGGACGAGCGCTGACCAAAGGCGTCGGCGGCCGGGGCCTGCGGCCCTCGCGGTTTCAAGGCATCCGGTTCCGGCTGGGCTCGGCCATGGCCATCGCCCTGCTGCCGGTGCTCGTCCTCGGCGCCATCCAGGCGCAGTCCGACTTCAGGACCCAGGACGTGGAGCGGAGGCAGGATCTCCAGCTCGCAGCGGAACGCACAGCCTCGAGCGCCAAGGCTCAACTGGACAGCACTGGCGTGCTGCTGCAGGCGCTGCGGCCGGAGCAGCTGGACCTGTACTGCGAGCCGCGGCTGAGCGACCTGGTTCGGCGGCTCGAGAATCTTGACGGCCTGGCCCGTGTTTCCGCGACCGGCCAGACGGTCTGCGCCTCGCGCGGGCTGACCGCTGCGGCGCCGCCGTGGATGGGCGGCGCGGCCTCGAGCGAATGGTTCCTGCGGTTGCGGTCGGGAGAAGGCGTGGTTCTGGCCCGCGCGACCGCCGCCCCCGGTCAGGCGCCGGGCCTGATCGTCGCCATCCGGCTGGAACGCCCTCTCGG
>DASRWP010000203.1:0-2700 GCA_035654535.1 Brevundimonas sp. | reverse complement strand
CTCGCGTCCGCGGACGCTGGCCAGCTTGATCAGCATCGGCAGGTTCAGCCCCGCGATCACTTCCCCCCGGGTTTCTTCCATCACCGAGATGGCGAGGTTGGAGGGCGTGCCGCCGAACATGTCGGTCAACAGGATCACGCCCTTGCCGTCATCGACGGCCCGGGCGGCGTCGACGATGTCCCGCCGGCGGCGTTCCATGTCGTCGTCCGGGCCGATGCAGATGGCCGCGACCCCGCGTTGAGGGCCCACCACGTGCTCCATCGCCGCGAGGAATTCCGAGGCCAGGCCCCCGTGGGTGACGATCACCAGCCCGATCATGAAGGCATCACCAAGCTCTCGCCCCCGGCGTCCGACGCCCATGAGCGCGCCGCAAGCCGCGCGGAATAGCCCAACTCCGCCCCGGGTTAAAGGCGGCTGGTCAACCGTGTGACCTTTTGGACGGCGGACGGCTCCAGCCCGTTCAGCCGGACAAGCGGCAGGGTCGCGCCCGCGATGACCACCGAGTCCGCCTCGGGCAGGCGTTCGACTGCGTCGCCAGTCAGCTCGACCGCCAGCACCAGCCTGACGAGATCCCGCGCGCAGGCCGGCAGAATCCCTATGCCCCGGGCTTCGATCCGTCCGGCGATGGCGGCGGGCGGAGCTGCATACAGGGCTCCGCCAGAGGCGAACACATGGGCGTAGTCGTCGGCCACCAGCCGCCAGCCGCCATGCCCTGTTAGGCGCAGCGCCAAGTCGCTCTTGCCGGCGCCGGACGGGCCGGTGATCAGGACGCCGCGCCAGCCTCGCGCGGGGATCCAGCGGGCCGCCACCGTCGCGTGCAGCGGCTGGCTCATCCGCGCCGCGCCGCGGCGGCGGGAAGGGCGACCTCGAAGCGGGCGCCGGCGCCCTCGAATCCCGTCCGGTTCTCCGCGCGGATGCGGCCGCCGTGCGCCTCGACGATCTGGCGCGCGATTGAAAGGCCGAGGCCCGAGTTGGCGCCGAACGCCGTGCCCTTGGGCCGCGACGTGTAGAATCGCTGAAACACCGTCTCGAGATTTTCCGGCGGGATGCCGGGACCGTCGTCGTCGACCGCGACATGGACCGGGCGATCGGCGTCGTCGCCGTCGCGCCTCAGGCTGATCCGAACGGCGCCGGTCGCGGGACTGAAGGAGCGGGCGTTGTCGATCAGATTGCGGAACACCTGTCCCAGCGGCCCGTCACGTCCGACCACCGGCACGGGCTTGCGTCCGGGCGAGTCGAAGACCACCCTCGGCTCACCGGGCTTTCGTCCCGCTTCATAAACGCCGACAATTTCGGTCAGCAGCAGGTTCAGATCGATCGTCCGCGGCCGGTCGCGGGCCAGCTCGGCGTCCAGCCGCGAGGCGTTCGATATGTCAGTGATCAGCCGATCGAGACGCCGCACGTCCTGTTGCAACAGGCCGGTCAGCTTTTCCCGCTGGGCCTCGGTTTTGACGAGCGGCAGGGTTTCCAGCGCCGAGCGGATCGAGGTCAACGGGTTCTTGATCTCGTGCGACACGTCAGCCGCGAACCGTTCGATGGCGTCCATCCGGTCCGACAGGGTCTCGGTCATCGTTTCGAGCGACCGGGCGAGATCGCCGATCTCGTCACGGCGGCCTTCTAGATCCGGCAGGGAGATGGCGCGGGCGCGCTGCAGCCGCACCTCGTCGGCGGCGGCCGACAGCCGCATCACCGGGCGGGCCACGAACAGATGCAGCAAAAGGGATCCCAGCAGGTTCACGAACAGGGCCACAAGCGCGAACGGCATCAGCGCACGGCGCTGCGCGTCGAGCGTTTCATCGACATCGCCCGCCTCGAGCGTCAGAACGCCGAGAACCTGTTGCACGTGCCGCACCGGGATCGAGACGGATACGACCCGATCTCCGCTCTCGGATCGACGCAGGCTGGATTGAACCTCGCCTCCCAAGGCCGCCTCCACCTCAGCCGCCAGCGCAGCGCGGGCGGCCTCAAGCCGGGCGCGGCTTCGGTCCTCGGCTTTCAGATCGGGTTCGGCCGGCGGCGTTCCAGCCGGCAAGGCGGGCGGAAGCGGCGCGCCCGAGATCGACTCGGTGACCGTGTAGCTGTCGGCGACCGGGATGCCATCGAGGTCGAACAGTCGCGCGCGCTGCCCCTCGGGAATGAAGTCGTCGACCAACTGCCGCGACGCCTCGACCGGATCGAACCCCGGAATGGGCTCGCCCGTCGTGATGCTGAGCTTGCTGAGCACATTGGCCAGGAGCTCGGCCTGGGCTGCCAACGTCTCCTGCCGCGCCTCGATCAGGCCGCGCCGCCACTCGTTGAGCGCCAGCGCCCCGACGAAGAGGATTAACAGGCTGAGCAGGTTCAGGGCAAGGATCAGGCCGCCGAGCCGCGAGCCGCCGAAACGCTTCAGCGGGCGGCGCGGCTCCTCGTCTCCGGGCCGGAGGCGATCAGCTTTCGCGGTAGCGGTAGCCGACGCCATACAGGGTCTCGATCGCGTCGAACTCGGGATCGACCACCCTGAATTTCTTTCGCATCCGCTTGACGTGGCTGTCGATAGTGCGGTCGTCGACATAGACTTGGTCGTCGTAGGCGGCGTCCATCAGGTTATCGCGGCTCTTCACGAAGCCGGGCCGCTGGGCCAGCGCCTGAAGCAGCAGGAATTCAGTCACCGTCAGCTTGACCGGCCTGCCGTCCCATGTGCTCTCGTGCCGCGCGGGATCC
>DASRWP010000202.1:0-3680 GCA_035654535.1 Brevundimonas sp. | reverse complement strand
TGATCGACGAGTATCTGGCCTTCGCCCGCGGCTGCGCCGCCTCTCCGGCTTCGCCGCGGGCGAAGGCCAGATACTCGTCGATCATGTGCTCCATCTCGTCGAGATCGCCCCGCATTGCGGCCGCGCGCTTGAACGGGGGGGCCAGCGCCAGTTCCAGCCGCAGGCGCGTCAGCGGCGTCCGCAGGTCATGGCTGACCGAGGCCAGCAGGGCGGTGCGCTGGTCGATGTGACGCTGGATCCGTTCGCGCATGGCGAGGAAGGCCGAGGCCGCGGCGCGGACTTCGCGGGCGCCGTGCGGCTTGAACCGTTCCTGCGTTTCGCCGCGGCCGAAGGCCTCGGCGGCGTCGGCCAGACGCTCGATGGCGCGGACTTGGTTGCGGATGAACAGGATCGCGACGCCCATCAGCAGCACGGTGGCGATCAGGAGCCACAGAACAAAGATATGGGCCTGCGTCGCGACGGCCCGCTCGCGCGGCGCGATGACCCGCAGCACGCCCTGCGGCTGCTGCACCCGGATGTCGACATAGGCGGGGTAGCGGGTCGTATCGAACCAAAACGGTTGATCCAGTCGCGCGGCGAGGGCGCGCTCCAATACCCGGTCGACGACGCCAACCGGGCCCCGCCGGGCCTCCTCGGGCAGGACGTCGCCCTCACGCAGCTGCACGGACAACGACATGGCCCGCTCGGCCCGGTCCGAGATGACCGCCATGTTCGCGGGCGTTGGATCGTCTCGCCAGCTCTCGGCGGCCCACGCGATGTCGCCTGCCAAGCCGTCCGACAGCCGGGCGGTCACCGTCTGCCAGTGCATGTCGAAGAAGGCCCAGGTCACCGCCACCTGCATGACCAGCACGGGCAGCACGATGATCAATAGCGACCGCCCCCAAAGCGAGGTCGGCAGTCGCCGCTTCAGAAACCGCGGCCAGAGGCTGGCGGGGAGGAGCCTCACGGACTCAGTCCGGGGCCAGCATATAGCCCACGCCGCGCACGGTCTGGAGGTAGCGCGGGTTCTTCGGATCGACCTCCAGCTTGCGGCGCAGCCGGGTCACCTGGACATCGACCGCCCGGCCCGTGATGTCGGCGGTGTCGGGCGACAGGCTCATGCGCTCGACGGCCGAATGGGCGTGGATGGCGAGGGTCTTCAGCAGTTGGGCCTCCGCCTCGGTCAAGCGCTGCATCTTGCCGTCCCGCATCAGCTCCAGCCGCTCCATGTCGAACACCGCCGGGCCGAGCTTGATCTCGCGTGGGGTCAGCGGCTTGCCGCCGGTGCGTCGCAGGATGGCGTCCACACGCAACGCCAGCTCGCGTGGGTCGAAGGGCTTTGACATGTAGTCGTCGGCCCCGCGCGACAGGCCCTCGATGCGATCGTCGGGGTCGCCGCGGGCGGTGAGAAGCAGGACGGGCGTCTTCGACGTCTCCGCCTTGGACCGGACCCAGGTGGTCAGGTCGAAACCGCTTTCGCCAGGCATCATGACGTCAAGGACGACCAGGTCGAACTCGATCAGCTCCATCAGCCGCCTGGCCGCCGCCGCGTGGGCTGCGCCCGTGACGCGGTAGCCTTCGCGCGCAAGGAATTCCTTGAGCAGTTCGCGAATGCGATCATCGTCGTCGACGACCAGAAGGTGACGGCCCGCTCCGGCGCCGGCGACCGGGCCCGAGCGGCCGTGAGAGCGCACGTCGCTCATGCGGATGCGACTCGCGGGCCGGTCAGGACGTTGACCTCGGCGGTTCCGGCGGCTCTAACCCGGTGATCTGCGTGGGAGACGTTATTCAATGGCCTTCGTTCCTATCGACGATCGCGACGGCTGGATCTGGTTTGACGGCGAATTCGTGCCTTGGCGGGAAGCCAATGTGCACGTTCTTACCCACGCTCTGCACTACGCCTCTTCGGTGTTCGAGGGCGAGCGTATGTATAACGGCAAAATCTTCAAGCTGACGGAACATACGCAACGCCTGTTCCGGTCGGCGGAGGTGCTGGACTTCCAGATTCCGTTCACCGTCGAGCAGATTAACGAGGCCTGCATGGAGACCTGTGAACGCAACGGCCTCCGCGACGCCTACGTCCGTCCGATCGCCTTCCGCGGCTCGGAGCAGGTCAGCGTCTCAGCCCAGCAGACCCGCACGCGCGTCGCCATCGCGGTGTGGGACTGGCCCAGCTATTTCGATCCAGAGACCAAGGCCAAGGGCATCCGTCTGTGCTGGGCGCCCTACAAGCGTCCGTCGCCGGAGACCGCGCCCACCGAGGCCAAGGCCGCCGGGCTCTACATGATCGGCACCATCAACCGGCACCACGCCGAGGCGCGCGGCTACGCCGACGCCATGCTTCTGGACTGGCGCGGCTACGTCGCAGAGGCGACCGGCGCCAACGTGTTCTTCGTCCAGGACGGCCGGCTGATCACGCCGCCGGCCGACGGCGCCATCCTGAACGGCATCACCCGTCAGACGGTGCTGGAGATGCTGGCCGCGCGCGCGCTCGAGGTCGAGGTGCGCCACATCCGGCCCGAAGAACTGGCCGGCTTCAGCGAATGCTTCCTTTGCGGCACCGCGGCGGAGATCACGCCCGTCAGTGAGATCGGCGACGATCGGTTCACGCCGGGGGAGATCAGCCTGAGCCTGATGGACGAGTACAGCCGACTGGTGCGCGGGGAGTAGGCAGGGTCGTCGAGACGCGACTTGCCACACGGCGGCCGGTGGCGTTCAACGGGACGGGGCCGGCGGGGGAGCCGGTGGGGACGCATCCATGTTCAACCTGCTGAATCTGCAGAGCCTGCTCGGGCTGACGGTGATCGTCGCCGCCTGCTGGGGTCTGTCCGAGAACCGCCGCGCCTTTCCGTGGCGGCTGACGCTTGGCGCGATCGCGGTTCAGGCTGTGCTGGTCCTCGCCCTGTTCGCCATTCCGGGATCGCAGGTCGTGCTGGCGGCGATTACCGGCGCGGTGGATGGGCTGGCGACGGCGACCAATCGGGGGACGCAGTTCGTCTTCGGCTATCTCGCCGGCGGCGATCAACCCTATCCCGTGGCCAACCAGCCGGCGTTGTTCACCTTCGCCTTCCAGGTGCTGCCGCTGATTTTGGTGATTTCGGCGCTGTCGGCCCTGCTGTGGCACTGGAAGGTGCTGAAGTGGATCACCCACGGCTTCGGCATACTATTTCAGCGCACCATGGGGCTGGGCGGGGCGTCGGCGCTCGCGGTCGCGGCCAATATCTTCCTCGGCATGATCGAGAGCCCCATCGTCATCCGCGCCTATCTGGACAGGCTGACCCGGTCCGAGCTGTTTCTGATGATGGTGGTTGGTCTGGCGACGGTCGCCGGCTCGACCATGGTGGCCTACGCCGCAATTCTTGGACCCGTGATGACCAACGCCGCGGGCCATGTGCTGGTGGCCTCAATCGTCTCGGCCCCGGCGGGCATATTGCTCGCGCGGATCATGATCCCGGAGACGCCGGGGCAGGGCGGAGCACACGCCGAGTATGATTCCGTCCTGAAGTACGACAGCGCCATCGACGCCATCGTCAAGGGTACGGCCGACGGCCTGATGGTGGTGCTCAACATTTCGGCCGTACTGATCGTGTTCGTTGCGTTGGTCGCGCTGGTGAACGTCATGATCGGCGGGTTCTGGCTCTTCGGCGATACGGTCACGGTCGAGCGGGTGCTGGGCTGGCTGTTCATGCCGGTCGCCTGGC
>DASRWP010000201.1:0-5710 GCA_035654535.1 Brevundimonas sp. | reverse complement strand
CGCCCTGACGGCGAACGCCGACCCCCGCGACGAGGCTGAATATCTCGCGGCGGGCATGGACGGGGTAGCGCAGAAGCCGATCCAGCCCGACGCTCTTCTGAATGCGATCCGGCTTGCGCTGCATGGCACGTCCGGGCGGGTCACGACGTCACAAGCCGCTTGAACCCGGCCCGGGCGTCTGTCCAAGGTAGCGTCGATGCTGCAAGACATGACCCCGCCTCCCCTCCCGCCCGACCTGCCGGAGGTTGTCGTTACCGGCGCGCGGCTCCCCCCGGCGGCGTCGGAGGCCGCCTTCGCCGTGATCCGTCTGAACACGGACGATCTCGCCGGAAACCGCCGTCTCGATGACGCGCTGGCGTCGGTTCCCGCCGTATCCCTGTTCCGCCGCACGTCCAGCCTGTCGGCCAATCCGACCACCCAGGGGATCAGCCTGCGGGCCGTCGCCCCGTCCGGCGCGGGCCGGACGCTGGTGACGCTGGATGGCGTGCCCCTGAACGACCCGTTCGGCGGTTGGGTGATCTGGTCGCAGATCCCGACCGAAAGCCTGTCCAGCGTCGACATCGTGCGCGGGTCGGGGGCCGGGCCCTATGGCGCGGGGGCGCTGACGGGCGTCATCGCGGCGCGGGAACGGGACGACGGGGCCGTGCTGGACGGCTCGGTCACCGAGCGGGGCGGTGTACGAATGGCCGGGTTCGGCTCGACCGCGGCGGGCCCGCTCCGCCTGGCGGCCTCCGCTCTTTACGACCGGTCCGACGGATATACGCCGGTTCGCGGCGCGGCGTCCGGCGCGGCCGATACGCCGCTGGATCTTGAGGTTCGCAGCGCCGCAGTCCGGGCCGACGTTCCGGTTTGGGACGCCATCCTGTCGCTGCGCGCGTCCGTCTTCGAGGAGGACCGGGGCTCCGGCCTTGCCGGCGCGCGCGCCACGGCGAGCGGCGAGAGCCTGTCCGCCACCCTCGCCCGCCAGCCGCGCGCGGACCGCCCCGGCTGGCGGCTGCAAGCGTGGCGTCGTGAGAGCGATCTGGCCAACAGTTCTGTGGCCGTCGCCGCCGACCGCGCCTCGACCACGCCCGCCAACGACCAGTATGCGACCCCTGCGGTCGGCGAAGGCGCGAACTTCGCCCTCCGTGGCGTGCGCGTCAGCGGCGTCGCCCGGATCGAGTGGGAGCTCGGCGCCGACGCCCGACGCAGCGAAGGCGAAACGCGCGAGTTCTTCCGCTTCATGAACGGCGGCTTCACACGGGAGCGCCGCGCCGGCGGCGAAACCTCCGTGGCCGGAGCCTACGCCGAAGGCTCGTGGCTGTCGGGGCCATGGCTGGTGGCGGGCGGGCTTCGTCTCGACCGGTGGCGCAATCAGCAAGGCTTCCGGCGCGAAAGCGATCTGGCGACCGGCGCGGCGACGCTGGACGAGAACGACGCAGACCGCAGCGGCGAAGTCTTCAGCGCGCGCCTCGCGGCGCGCCGCGACGTCGGCGGCGGACAGTCGGTCCGGCTGGCGGGCTATGCCGGGTTCCGCCCGGCGACGCTGAACGAACTGCACCGGCCGTTCCGCGTCGGCAACGACCTGACCGAGGCCAACGCCGCCTTACGCCCCGAAAGGCTGACCGGGGTGGAGGCGGGCTGGGCTGTCGAAAGAGAGCGGGTCTCCCTGACCGCGACGGCGTTCCGGAACCGCATCGAGGACGCGGTGGTCAACGTCACCATCGGCGCCGGCCCCGGACTCTTCCCGAGGGCGGGGTTCGTGCCCGCGGGCGGGGTGCTGCGCCAACGTGACAACGCCGGCACCATCGAGGCCGTCGGGCTCGAGATCGATGGACGGTTCAATGTGTCCGAGACCGTGTCCTTACGCACGGCGATATCCGCCACCGACGCTCGCGTGGACGGCGGCCCCTCGGCTCAGCAGCTGACCGGACTGCGTCCGGCCCAGGCGCCGATCTGGAGCGTGGTCGCCGGAGCCGACTGGCGGCCGCTCGAGCGGTTGAGCCTGTCCGCGCGCCTGCGGTGGGAGAGCCGGCGCTTCGACGACGACCTGAACAGCCGCATTCTGGACGCCGCGGCGACCCTCGACGCCCGGGCCGAATGGGCCCTGACGCCCTCGCTGACCCTGTGGACCGCCGCCGACAATCTGATGGACGCAGAGGTCGAGGTCTCCGAGACCGGCAATGGCGTCGCCGGATTCGGACCGCCCCGCTCCCTGTCGCTGGGTTTGAGACTGAGCCGCTAGGCCACGATCGCCGGTCCGGACTTGCAAATGGTTCTCAAACTCGGCACAACCCGGACGTGACCGACGCCACCGTCCCCGCCAAGCCGAAAGCCGCGCTGAAGGCCAATCGGTCGTTCTGGCTAAAGCAGTTGCACCAGTGGCACTGGATCTCCGCCTCCATCAGCCTGATCGGGCTTTTGCTGTTCGCCATCACCGGCGTCACCCTGAACCACGCGGCCCAGATTCCGGCCGAGCCGGTGACGGTCGAGCGCACCGCACAACTGCCCGCGCCGCTGCTGGCGCGCCTCGCCGAGTTCCCGGCAGAGACCACCGACCCGGCCCCGGCCGCCGTCGCCCGCTGGGCCGCATCGACTTTCGGCGTCGAGGTCGCGGGTCGGCCGACGGAGACCACCGCCGACGAAATCTACATCTCCCTGCCAGAGCCCGGCGGCGATGGCTGGCTGACCATCGACCGCGCCACCGGAGAGGCGCTGCGCGAGCGCACCACCCGCGGCTGGGTCGCCTGGCTGAACGACCTGCACAAGGGACGGAACACCGGGCCAGTCTGGTACTGGTTCATCGACGTCTTCGCCGCCGCCTGCATTGTCTTCGCCCTGACCGGCTTCGGTCTGACATGGCTGCACGCCCGCCAGCGGCCCTTGACCTGGCCGCTGGTCGGACTGGGCCTGCTGATCCCCGCCCTCATCGCCCTTCTCTTCATTCACTGACGAGCCGTTATGCGTAACCTCAGAATCGCCCTGTCCGCCGCCGCGCTCGGAGCCGCCACGCCGGCAGCCGCCGCCGATCTTTCCGTGTCGGTCGAGATCCCACGGCTGTCCGTCGCCGCCTACCACCGCCCGTATGTCGCGGTGTGGATTGAGCGGCCCGACAACACCGCCGTTCGCACACTGGCGGTCTGGTACGAGGTCTCCAACGTTACCGAGGGCGAGGACTGGCTGAAGGATATGCGCACCTGGTGGCGGCGGGGAGGTCGCGCGCTGACCATGCCGATGGACGGCGTCTCAAGCGCCACGAAGGCTCCGGGTCGCCACGCCGTGACCGTGCCGGGCGCACGCCTGTCGGGCCTTGCTGCGGGCAACTACGTGATGGTGGTCGAGGCCGCCCGCGAGCTGGGCGGGCGCGAAGCCGTGCGCGTGCCGTTCCGCTGGGGCGCCGCCAACGGCGGCTCCGCTTCCGGCTCAACCGAACTCGGCGCTGTGCGCGTCACCGTCACCCGTTAGGACTGTCCGATGAAGACGCTCGCCTCCCTCGCCGGCGCGGTCGCCGCCGTAGCCGCGCTGGCCCTGCCGTTGTCCGCCCAGGCCCACCGCGCCTGGCTGGCCCCCACCTCGACCGTGCTGTCCGGCACGGAGGCCTGGGTCGGGTTCGACGCCGGCATGTCAAACGGGGTCTTTATTCCCGACCACGCGGCCATGAATCTCGCAGGCCTGACCATCGTGGCGCCGGATGGATCCAGCGCCGCGCCGCAGAACGCCATGACGGGCAGGTACCGCTCAACCTTCGACCTGCACCTGACGCAGGCCGGCACCTGGCGCATCGCCAATGTCTCCAACGGCGTGGTGGCGACCTACAAGCAGGGCGGCGAGACCAAGCGATGGCGCGGCGCCGAGGCCGCCATGGCCGCCGCCATTCCCGCCGACGCGACGGAGGTCGTCGCCACCCGCTCCAACAGCCGGACCGAAACTTTCGTGACGCTGGGCGAGCCGTCGACCGCCGCCCTCACGCCCACGGGTCAAGGTCTGGAGCTGGTTCCGGTCACCCACCCGAACGACCTCGCCGCCGGTGAGGCGGCCACCTTCAAGCTGGTGCGCGAAGGCCAGCCCGCCTCCGACCTGCAGGTGACCGTGGCGCGCGGCGGCATGCGCTACCGTGACAATCCGGAAGAGATAACGGTCCGCACAGGCGCCGACGGATCCTTCACCGTGACCTGGCCCGAGCCGGGCATGTACTGGATGAACGCGTCTGTCCGCACGCCCGCCTCAGGCGATCAGCTGGCCTATTCGGCCCAGTACAACGGCGTCGTGGAAGTGCTTCCCTGACCGACCAGCCGCCAGCGGGGGCCAACGGGGCGCGCGAAAACCGCGTCCTGATCCCGACGCACGGGCGGACTCCTGAGATGCCGACATCCGGCCTCGTGTGGGACTTCGCCGGCGAGACCATGGGGACAAGCTGGGCCGTCCGGCTGGTCCCGCCGCCGGCGCTCGATCGCGCGGTCCTGCAGGCCGCGGTCGAGGAGGAATTGGCGCAGGTCGTCGCCCTGTTCAGCCACTGGAATCCGCGGTCCGAGCTATCGCGGTTCAACGCCGCGCCCCCGGGGTTCTGGCAGGTGTCGGAGCCGTTCTGGACCTTTCTCGATGCGGCCATGAACCTTGCAGACGAGACCGACGGAGCCGTCGATCCCACGCTCGGGGCCCTCGTTGACTTGTGGGGCTTCGGCCCACCGGGGCCGCGACCGCTGAACGCCTTCGGGGCCGGCCCGGACCTGCCGCTCGACGATGAGATCGCGGCTGCGCTGGCGGTCAGCGGCTGGGGCCGGCTGCGGCTCAACCGGCAGGCCCGGGCCGTGCAGCAGCCCGGCGGACTGAAGCTCGACTTCTCGGGAATCGCCAAGGGGCACGCGGTCGACTGCGTCTCCGGGCGGCTGACGGCGCTTGGGGCGCGACATCATCTGGTCGAGATCGGCGGCGAGCTGCGTGGCGCCGGGGTCAAGCCGGGCCGTCATCCATGGTGGGTCGACCTCCAGCAGGTTCCGGGCGCGCCCGGGCCCCGGACCGCCGCCGCCCTGTTTGACATGGCTGTCGCCACCTCGGGCGACTGGGTGCGTCGCTTCGACCTCCATGGGCAGAGTTTCAGCCACACCATCGACGGGCGCACAGGCCGCCCGATCGCCAACGGCATGGCCTCGGTGACCGTACTGGCCGATACCGCCCTCTATGCGGATGCCATGGCCACCGCCCTGACGGTCATGGGACCGGTCGACGGCGCGGCTTACGCCGAGGCCCTCGGCATCGCCGCGGCCTTCGTGATGCGCGGCGAGGACGGCTTGCAGGAGACGGTCTCGCCCGCCTTCGCCGCCATGGCCGCCGAGGGCGCGTGACCGCCGATCCCGTTCGTTGGCTCTGGGCCGCCGTAGCCGTGGCGCTGTGGCTGGGCGTGATCGCGGTCGTGGCTTTCGGACGGTCGCGCGCCCGTCGCGTCGCCAGGGCGCGTGCGGACGCCCTGACCTCCGTCGCCCCAGGCGCGGAGCGACCATTCCTCGTCCTGCACGCCAGCCAGACCGGTCAGGCCGAGGAGCTGGCGTGGATGACCGCGCGCAGCCTGTCTGACAGCGGTGCGCCGGTTCGCGTGCTGTCGCTCGGCGAAATCAGTCTCGACCAGATCGCCGCCGCTCGCGCCATGCTCATCGTCGCCGCGACGACTGGAGAGGGCGACCCGCCGGACGGGGCCTCCCGCTTCGTACGCCATCTGATGTCCGAGACCCGCGAC
>DASRWP010000200.1:0-8595 GCA_035654535.1 Brevundimonas sp. | reverse complement strand
CGCGTGTCGCCTCCACGCCGTCCATGACCGGCATTTTGATGTCCATCAGGACAAGGTCGAAGGGCTGTTCCTGGACCCGATGCACCGCCTCGAGGCCGTTGTCCGCGGTGTCCGAGGTGCAGCCGAACAACGCGAGGACCTTGCTGGCGACGAAGCGGTTCGTCGCATTGTCGTCGACGACGAGCGCATGGAGTGTGGCATGCGGCGTCTGCTCCGCGACTTTCGGGACCGCCTTCTCTTCCGGGGCTCCAGCAGGCAGGCTGACCGTGAATCGGAACCGGGCTCCGCCACGCTTCGAGCGGTCGACGCCGATGGTTCCGGCCATACGCTCGACAATCTGCCGACAGATCGCCAGACCCAGCCCTGCTCCGGCGCCTTCCCGGCCCGGACGGCCCGTGTTGAACGGCTGGAAGATCGCCTCCGCTACATCCGGGGCGATCCCCGGACCGCTGTCATCAATCTCGCCGGTGACGATCACGGCGCCATCTTGCAGGTGGCTTGAGATTTGGACCGCAACCTCGCCGGCCGGGGTGAATTTCAGCGCATTTCCAATCAGATTGTTGAACAGCTGCTTCAGCCGCATCTCGTCCGCGATGACCCACGCCGGACCCTCCGGATCGCGGCTGACGGTCAGATCGAGGCCGTTCTCCTGGGCGCGTGGCGACCACAGCCCCAGAAGGTCGGCGGCGAGCGCGTCCAGATCCAGAGGGGCCGCCTCAAGACCGATCTGGCCTGCCTCGGCACGCGACATGTCGAGGGCGTCAGTCAGCAAGCGCAGCAGGCTCTGACCCGAATCCAGGATGGTCCGGACATAGGGCTTCATCGCCTCCTGCGTCAGTTCGCGCTCCATCAGGGCCGCCACCCCCAGCACGCCGTTCAGGGGCGTGCGAATCTCGTGGCTCATCACCGCCAGGAACTCTGATTTGGCGCGGCTCGATGCGCGGGCCTCGGCCTCGGCCCGCGCCAGGTCGCGGATCAGCACGCCTCGCTCCTCGGCGCGGCGGCGATGGATCGCACTCCCGGCCTGCAGGACGTGCACGCCCGCCCCCACACCCACGTAGCGGCCCTCCGACGTGACGACAAACCCGTTCAGCAACGATCCGAGATTGGCCGCGTCGACGCTTTGAAACAGGGTCTCCGCGTCGGCGTCAGCCTCGAGGACGCGCGGAACGGTATCCATGAACGTCGCCGCTGGCCGCTTGGCATACAGCGCGCGACCGAATTCCGCCGCCATTCGAAGCGTGAACGTATTGCGTTCAATCAGCCCGACCGGACGCCGGTCGGCGTCCACCACCGCAATGACGAGGGTGTCCGGCTCCCGCTGGAATCGATCGAAGACGTCGGCGCCGAGCGTCTGCGGGCCGATGGGCTCGGAGGCGCTCACAAAATCACCGATCCGGGCCATCTGCTGCTCCTGCCTGGCCGGGATGAATAGGATGCAGCCCTTAACGCGAGCTTTGCCGTATGTGAAAGTTTTGCGAGATTGCGTTGAAATTCAATCAGTAAACGGAGAGCCTAGCCGGTCGAGAAGCGTCTCCGCAAACACGGACAGGGTGTCGTCGCGCGCGCCCATGACCACGACCCGGTCGCCGGCCCGGGCCAGCTCGATCAGCCGGTCGCCGCAGGCCTCACGCGATGCCAGGGCCTCCGCGTTGCGGTCCGCCGCGCGCACGCCGGCGGCGATGTCTTCGCTGCCGACGGACATGTCCGTCGTGCCGCCCATATAGACCGGCGGCGGCATCAGCAGGATGTCGTCCTTGCGCAGCAGGCCAGCGAAGCCGTCGATGAATTCCTCCCGCATCAGCTTCAGCGGGCCGAAGCCGTGCGGCTGGAACAGGATCAGCAGCCGGCCGTCGAACGCGTGCAGCGTCTTCAGCGTGGCGGCGATCTTGTCCGGGTTGTGGGCGAAGTCGTCGATGACGGTCACGCCGCCCGCGGTCCCAACCACCTCCATCCGGCGGCGGATGCCGGAGAAGGTCTCGAGCGACCGGACGGCCTCGTCCATCGGTACGCCGATCGCCCGCGCCGCGCCGAGCGCCGCCAGGGCATTGGAGACGTTGTGAGCCCCCGGAACGTTGAGCGTCACGGCATGCCGAGCCCCGCCCGCTTCGCTCAGGGTGAAGCGCATGCCGGTCGGCAGGGGCTCAAGATCGTGCGCGTTCAGGGCTGCCGCGTCCTCGCCGAGAGCGAAGGTGATGACCCGATCCGTCGGCAGGGTCTGGGCGAGGGCGGCCGTTTCGACGTTGTCGAGATTGAGCACCGCCGTATGCGCATGACCGGCGAAGCCCGCGAACAACGCCCGCAGCTCGTCCATCGACTTGTGGTCCAGCGAGATGTTGGAGACCACCGCGACGCCCGGGCGATAGCGGGCAATGGAGCCGTCGGACTCATCGACCTCGGAAACGAACAGCTCCGGGCCGCCGATCAGGGCGCTGGCGAAGGGGTGGTCGGCATCGGCGAAGTTGCGCATCACCGCGCCATTCATCACCGTCGGGTCGCGCCCGCCCTGCTGCAGGATCCAGGCGATCATGCCGGTGATGGTGGACTTGCCGCTGGTGCCGGCCACGCCTATCGACAGCGGCGCGGCGTTGAACAAATCGCTTAGCAGCTCCGGCCGGGTGACGATTCGCGCCCCGGTGGCGCGTGCGGCGGCGATGTCGGGCACGGTGTCCTCGACCGCGCCGGTGGCGACCACCGTCTGCCCCGCGCGGACGCCGGAGCCGTCCTGCGGATGCAGCACCACGCCGTGCGCCTCAAGCCAGGCGAACTTCTCCGGCGTCCGGCCCTGGTCGCGCGACCGGTCCGAGCCCTCGATCCGGCCGCCGCGCGACTGGACGATCAGGGCCAGCGGCAGCATGCCCGAGCCGCCGACGCCGCAGAAGAAATAGTCGTCGTGATGCATCGGCTTGATCTTGGAGGAGGAAACCGGGAAGGCTCTAGCACGGGCGGCCGCGGGCGCCAGCCGCGGCGACGTGAGGCGTTGAATGAAGATCGGCATCGTCAACGCCAGCTCGCGCTTCGACCGGGGCCGGGCCGACGCCGTCGAGACTTGGATGACGGCGAATTTTCCGGACCGTTCGGTGGAGGCCGTGTTCCATCCCGCCGGATTTCTGGCGCACGGCCACTTTGGCGGCGACGACGCAGCGCGGGCCGAGGCCTTCGTCGAGTTCGCCAACGATCCGCGCCTCGACGCGGTCTGGTTCGCGCGTGGGGGTTATGGCTCGTGCCGCATCGCCGAGGCGGTCCTGCCCAGGCTCGATGCGGTGGCGCGCAATAAGCGCTACCTCGGCTATTCCGACGCCGGCAGCCTGCTGGCCATGCTCTACAGGGCGGGTTTTCCGCATATTGCGCACGGGCCGATGGCCTCGGACATTATGCGCGGCGACGGGACGGCGTGGCGCGCGATCAACTGGCTGACGTCCGGCGATCCGTCTTCCTGGGAGCCGTCCCTGACGGTCGACGCCCGCCCGGCCGTCGCCTTCAACATCGCCGTGCTCGACGCGCTGGTCGGGACCGCGCTGGAGCCCGATCTGACCGGCCACGTCCTGATGCTGGAGGACGTGTCCGAGCCGCTCTACCGCATCGACCGGATGATGTTCCATTTGACCGGTCAGCAGTCCATCCGGCGCGTGGCGGGCATCCGTCTCGGCCGGGTCTCGGACATCACCTTTAATGATCCCGACTTCGGCCAGACGCCGGAAGAGATCGTCCGCGACTGGTGCCAGCGCTCGGGCATTCCCTTTCTCGGCGCCGCCGACATCGGCCACGATGCGGAGAACAAGGTCGTGCCCTTCGGGCCGCGCTGAGCCGCCGCTCGCCTGAGCGGAGAAGCGAATCGACAGCCACGCCCCGATGTCGCCAGATGCCACCGGCAGCGGCGCCGCCCTCACGCCGCGCCCGCGTCCCGGGGGGAGAACGCGGCTTCGGTCTGGCCGGTGTCGGCAGGGCGCCGGCCAGACCGAACGGCGCCGCGACAACGGCGATGCTGGCGTCCGGCGCGACGGGCCTCCATCTTCATCCGGCATGAACCGACGCTCCCTTCTGGTCCGCACCGCCGGTCTGGCCGCCGTCCTCGGGGGGGCGTGGTGGGTGCGCGAGACCTTGCTGTGGCCGCGTCCGACGCTGACGTTCGCGGCCCAGGGCGCGACCCCCTGGATGCCGTACGCCCGTCGCGGTCCGGCCCCGACGGTACTCGTGCGCGTGGCCGGGCTGGAGGTGGCCGCCCTGATCGACAGCGGGGCCCAGTATTCGGTGATTGATCGCAGCCTGTTCGCGCGGCTGCCCGAGCGCGCACGCTCCCTGTTCGACATGCCCTTGGTCGCCTACGGCGTGGGTGGCGGGGCGCAGGTCGGTCGGGGCACGCTGCTGGACGTCGAGCTGGACGGCCTGAGGGTCGGCGGGCTGAGGGCCGCCATCCTCGACCTCGGGCCGCTGGCGTCAGAGGCGGGCTTGAGAACCCCGCTCATCCTCGGACAGGATTTGCTGGCCGAGGCGGTGCTGGCGCTGGAGCCGCGCCGTCGCCACACACGGTTGATCGACCGGAACGCATTCGTCCGGCCGCCCGATCTGGCGCAGGTGGAGGTCGGCAGCGCGGGGTCGGCCCTGACGGCGGAGGTGACGGTCGAGGGGTCAACGGTTCAGGCGGTGGTCGACACCGGCGCTTCGTCGCTGCTGGGCCTCAGCCGCGAGACAGCCGCAGTCGTGGGCCTGCTGGACGGCCGGCCGCAGGAAAGCGGAACCAGCCTGGTGCTGGGCGGCGCGGCCCGTACGGCGATCATCGAGGCGCGCACGGTCACCTTCGCCGACCACCTCTACCGACAGGTGCCGGTCGGCGTGTTCGATCAGCCGCCGCTGCCGAACTTCCCCGGCGGACTGGTCGGCATGGAGGCGTTCGCCGGCAGACGGGCGGCGTTGGACCTCGGGGCCGGGACTTTGCACGTGTCCCGGCCGCTGGACCTGACCGTCGGCTAGAGCGCGCGGAAGGTGTCGCAAGCTGCGGGGTCGCCTGACTGGTAGCCGCGCCGCAGCCATTCGACCCGCTGGGCAGAAGTGCCGTGGGTGAAGCCGTCAGGCTGGACCCGCCCCCCCTGGCGCCGCTGCAGGGAGTCGTCGCCGATGGCGGAGGCGGTCTGCATGCCGGCTTCGATATCGCCGGCCTCCAGCGCGACCTGACCGTTCGACACCGACGCCGCATTGGCGGCCCAGACGCCGGCGTAGCAGTCGGCCTGCAGCTCCAGCGCCACGGAATAGCGGTTGGCCTCCGCCTGTCCCGAAGCCCGCTGCTGGGCCTGCCGCACCTGCTGCGAGGCGCCGGTCAGGGTCTGGACGTGATGGCCGTATTCGTGGGCGATGACATAGGCGCGGGCGAAGTCCGCGCTGGACGCGCCCAGCTTGGTCTCCATGTCGTTCCAGAAGCCGAGGTCGAGATAAACGCGCCGGTCGTTCGGGCAGTAGAAGGGGCCCATGGCCGACTGGCCAAAGCCGCACCCGGTCTGGGTGCCCTGCGTATAGAGGGTGACGACCGGCGGCTGATAGCCTTCCAGCTTGGTCTTCCAGACGTCGTCGACATTGGAGCCGATGACGTCGACGAACGCTCCCGCCTGATCCTCGGGGCTGCCGCGCTCGCCCTCTTGCGACGAGCCGACGCCGCCCAGCTGGTTGGCGACTTGGGTCGTGGTCGAGGGGTCGATGCCGAACACGAAATAGCCGATCGCAGCCAGCACCAGCGTGCCGATCCCGCCTCCGGCGATGGCCCCGCCGCCCAAGCCGCGCCGATCATCGATATTGCCGCCGCGCCGTCCGCCCTGCCACCGCATCCCGCTCTCCGTCCTGACTGCCAAGCCAAGCAGGAACGCCGGCGGAGGGGAAGGGATGCAGAGGCTTTAGCGTGGGCCGCGGTCAAGCCAGGCGTCGATCTGGCCGACGCCCTGCACAGTGGCTGCGCGACCCTCTTCAGCCGTCCGCCGCAGGGCTCGCTCCACTTCGGGCGTCCGCATGGCGCGATAGGGCTGCGGCTGGGTCGGCTCGGGCCGGCGCGCCGCCTCAACCCGCAGTCTGTTCAACTGTGTCTCGACGGCGAGCTGGCGCGACAGGGCCTCCCGCTGGTCGGCTTGCGACCGGAGGCGGTCCATCTCGAGCCGGTGCAAGTCGGCCTCATAGCGGTGACGGTCGATCGCGGTCGCGCCATATGACGGCCGCAGCGAGACCTGCGCCTGCGCCGACGTGCCCAGAAGGCCCGCGGCGACGAGGATGCGGAAGAGTTTCATCGGTTCAACATGGCGCCCAGACGGACCTGCGCCAAGCGTGGCCGTCTTCACCCGCCGCGCAGGGTCCAGACGCGTGTTCGCTTGACGGCGGAGTCTTCAAGCTCCCGCGTGGTGGGAACGGCATACTCGGCCAGCAGGTCGAAGCCTTCGCTCGGGAAGTAGGTGCGCAGCGGATCGCCGACCAGAACGCGGGCTCCGCCCTTGGCCGCGCGCCTCAGCCACGCCAGCACGCGGTCGGCCATGGGCCGCTCATAGAAGACGTCGCCGGCGCAGATCACGTCCGCGTCGGGCGGATCTGCATTGAGCAGGTCGCGGGACGTGAAGGCTACTGTCACGCCGTTGGCCTCGGCGTTGGCGGCGACGGCAGCCCCGCAGAACGGGTCAATGTCGGCGCAGAGGACCGACAGTGCGCCGGCCTTCATGCCGGCGACGCCGACGAGACCGGAGCCCGCCGCAAAATCCAGCACACGCTTTCCCGCGACCTCCGACGGGTTGTCCAGCACCCAGCGCGCCAACCCCTGACCGCCGGCCCACGCGAAGGCCCAGAACGGCGGCGGCAGCCCCATCTCGCCCAGCTCCTCCTCGGTCAGTCGCCAGATCGGCGTCACCTCGTCGGCCAGCCACAGCGAAATCTCCGGAGCGTGCGGAACGGACTGCAGGCGGGTGTTGGCGCGGATGAAGGCGGCGGGGTCGGCGATGAGGGTCACGGGGCGATGGAGGTCAGCAGCTGGATCGGCCGTAGGCGCGGAGGCGCCGGACGCTCCCGGGAATACCGCTTCGGCAGCCTGAGGCAAGGGGTACGTACATGTCATGCAGCCCTTACAAAAAGTCACGTTGACATGACACGTAGCCGATGTCAGGTTGGCCTGACTTAAGAGGAGTGCATAATGTTGTTGATCGGAAAGTCGTCGACGGCCGCAGAGAGGAAATACCGTCTGCGGACCTTGGCCTTCATGGGCGGCTATGTCGTCATCATGGTCGCCATCATCTTCGGCGCCTTTGACGAAATCCAGGGCAGGCCCGCCGCGTGGCTGCTGGCATTGGCGGTGACCGCGCCGATCGTGGGTCAGATCTGGGCAACGCTGTCGGTCATGCGCGATTCCGACGAGTTCGTCCGGACCGTCATGGCCAAACAGTTCATTCTTTCGGCAGGCATCGCCATGGCGCTGTTCACGGGCTGGGGCTTCGCCGAATCCTTTGCCGCCGCCCCGCATGCGGAGGGCTGGCTGATCTATCCGCTGTTCTGGGCCGTGCTCGGCGTAACCGCGCCCTTCATCAAGAGCTCGAACTGATGAGGAACTGTCTCAAGCTCCTGCGGGTCGAGCGTGGCTGGACCCAGGAACAGCTGGGGCAGGCGCTTGGCGTCTCCCGTCAGGCCGTCAACGCCCTTGAGACCGAGAAACACGACCCGTCTCTCGACCTGGCCTACCGGATTGCAGTGCTGTTCAACCGCCCGGTCGAGGACGTGTTCGACAACCCCCACGCCTGACGCTGTCAGGACGACCTTCGCAAGGACATCACCATGCTGCAGTTCCCCCGAATCTCCGGGCGCGCGCGCCTGCGCGGCCTCGCCATCGCTTCGGCCCTCGCCGTCGCCACAGGGGCAGCCGTGTCGGCGCTGCCAGCCAAGGCGGGTCCGGCCGTCGCCATGCGCCAGACCTTCGTCTCGGACCGCCTGTCGGTACAGGTCGTCGGCGCAGGGCCGGACGTCATCCTGGTCCCCGGCTTCGCCTCCTCGCGCGAGGTGTGGCGGGCCGAAGCGGAGCGGCTCAAGGCCACGCACAGAGTCCATCTCGTGCAGCTGGCCGGGTTCGCTGGCGAGCCGTGGGGTTATGGCGACGGACCGTTCGTGGAACCCGCGGTCGAGGCCCTGGGTCGGTATATCCGGGAGGCCGGTCTGGAACGGCCCGCGATCATCGGTCACTCGATGGGCGGCATGGCGGCTCTCATGCTGGCGCAGCGCCATCCGCAACTGCCCGGCCCGGTGATGACGGTCGATAGCCTGCCGTTCTTCTCCGCCCTGTACGGTCCACAGGCCACGGCCGAGAGCGCCCGACCGTTCGCGGATCAGGCCGCTGCGGGGATCCTTTCCGCCTCCGAAGCCGCCTACCGCGCCGGGCAGGAAGGGGCCGCCGTCGGCTATTCGCGCACCCCCGCAACGCAGGCGGCGATGGTCGACTGGTCAATGCGGTCGGACCGCCACGCCATGGCCGCGGCCATCCGCGAGGTGATGACCACCGACCTGCGGCCGGGGCTCGCGGACATGACCACGCCGGTCTGGGCCGTGTACGCAGCGGACGCCGACGGGGGAGCGCCCGCCGCAATGGCT
>DASRWP010000199.1:0-3044 GCA_035654535.1 Brevundimonas sp. | reverse complement strand
TGTGCTCTGGGGCAGGCCGCGGCCGGCGTGCTGGGCGAGAGCGTTCTTGGCGCCTCGCTGGACGAGCTCGTCGCCGCCCGCGACGCGATGTCGGCTATGCTGAAGGCTGGCGGCGAGGGGCCTGTGGGGCGATTCGAAGGCCTCAGGGCGCTCAAACAGGTTGCGGACTACCCGGCCCGCCACGCCTCGACCATGGTCGCGGTCGAGGCCTCTCTGGACGCGATGCGGCAGGCGCTGGAGCGCAAACAGCCTGACACCCGAACTAGCCTCGCCGGCGCGGCCTGACCCCCGTTGCCCCTACGCGCTCCGCGGGGGATAAGCGCGGCGACATGGCTCCCGGCGGTAATCTCTACGAACGCGGCGTCCGGCTGGCCCATCGCGGCTACAAGCTGACGCTGTCGCCCCTGATCGGGCAGTCGTGCCGGTTCCTGCCGACCTGCTCCGACTATGGCCGGGACGCGCTGCTTCAGCACGGCCCGATCAAGGGGGGATGGCTCACAGTACAGCGCCTCTGCAAATGCCACCCTCTCGGCAAATCGGGCTATGACCCGGTTCCGCCGCCTGCAAAGACGAAACGATGATCGAACTGAAATTCCCCGACGGCGCCACGCGCGAATATCCCGAGGGCTCCACGGGCCGCGACGTCGCCGCCTCCATCTCGCCGTCTCTGGCCAAGCGCGCGGCGCTGGCCGAGATCAACGGCAGGCAGTGGGACCTGGACCGTCCGCTCGAGAGCGGCGGCGCCTTCCGCCTGATCATGCGCGACGACCCGGACGCGCTGGAGACCATCCGCCACGACGCCGCGCATGTGCTGGCGCAGGCGGTGCAGGAGCTGTTTCCCGGCACCCAGGTCACGATAGGCCCGGCCATCGAAGACGGCTTCTATTACGACTTCGCCCGCGAGGAGCCGTTCTCGACCGACGACTTCGCCGCCATCGAGAAGAAGATGGCCGAGATCGTCGACCGCGATGAAAAGCTGATCCGCGAGGTCTGGGACCGCGATGACGCCATCCGGCATTTCGAGAGCGTCGGCGAGACCTTCAAGGCCGAGCTGATCCGCGATCTTCCGGGGACGGAGGAAATCACCGTCTATCGATCCGGCGGCTGGCTGGACCTGTGCCGCGGGCCGCACTTCCCCTCGACGAAGTTCGTGGGCAAGGCCTTCAAGCTGACGAAGCTGGCGGGCGCCTACTGGCGTGGCGATCACCGCAATCCGCAGCTGCAGCGCATCTATGCGACGGCCTGGGCGACAAAGGACGATCTCGACGCATACCTTCTGCGCGTCGAGGAGGCCGAGAAGCGCGACCATCGCAAGATCGGCCGCGCCATGGAGCTCTTCCACATGCAGGAAGAGGGCCGCGGCATGGTCTTCTGGCACCCCAAGGGTTGGGTGCTGTGGCAGGTCATCGAGGCCTATATGCGCCGCCGGCTCGACGCCGCCGGCTATGTCGAGGTCAAGACGCCGCAGGTGCTGGACCGCAAATTCTGGGAGGCCTCGGGCCACTGGGAGAAATACCGGCCCAACATGTTCGTGTGCGAGACGGTCGAGGGCGAGACCCTGTCCCTCAAGCCGATGAACTGTCCCGGCCACGTCCAGATCTTCGGCATCGGCCAGCGGTCTTACCGCGAGCTGCCGTTGCGCATGGCCGAGTTCGGCGCCTGCCACCGCTACGAGCCGTCGGGCGCGCTGCACGGCCTGATGCGGGTGCGCGGCTTCACCCAGGACGACGCCCACATCTTCTGCCGCGAGGACCAGATCGTCGATGAGACGCGCCGGTTTATCGAGCTGACCAAGGTGGTCCACGCCGACCTCGGCATGGAGACGGCCTACATCAATCTGGCGACGCGGCCTGAGGTGCGCGCGGGCTCGGACGAGTTCTGGGACAAGGCCGAGGGCATGCTGGGCGAGGCCGCGCGGCTGGCCGGGGTCGATCCGGTCATCGCCGAGGGCGACGGGGCCTTCTACGCGCCCAAGCTGGACTTCGTGGTCAAGGACGCCATCGGCCGCGAGTGGACCTGCGGCACGCTGCAGCTCGACTACGTCCTGCCCGAGCGGCTGAACGCGGAATACGTCGGCGAGGACGGGCAGAAGCATCGCCCCGTCATGCTGCACCGGGCCATCCTCGGCAGCTTCGAGCGCTTCATCGGCATCATGATCGAGAACTACGCCGGCGCCTTCCCGCTTTGGCTCGCACCGACACAGGCGGTGGTGGCGACCATCGTGTCCGAGGCCGACGACTACGCCCGCGAGGTCGTCTCGAAGTTCAAGGCGGCGGGCCTGCGCACCGAGATCGACCTGCGCAACGAGAAGGTCGGCTACAAGGTCCGCGAACACTCGGTCGGCAAGGTCCCGGTCATCGCCGTCGTCGGCAAGAACGAGGCCGAACAGGGGACGGTCGCCATTCGCCGCCTCGGTTCGCAGGCGCAGGAGGTGGTCACCGTCGAAGAGGCCATTCGCATACTGACCGAAGAGGCCACGCCGCCCGATTTGCGCGTCTGATCTCACGTCTGGGCGGCTCTCGGGCCCCCTCCCCATTCCATGGGGAGGGGGCGCGGCGCGCCTTCGCGCCGTGACGGAGGGGGGCCGCTCTGCCGCCCACCCCTCCACCGCTTCGCGGTCCTCCTCCCCATCGGAGATGGGGAGGAGATACGGGCTACAGCAGCCGCTTGCGCATCGCCTGGCTGAGCATGTCGATCAGGGTCACGGCGATGACGACGATGATGACCACCGCCGACACGTCGCGGAAATCAAAGGCGTTCATGCTGTCGAACAAAACCTGACCGATGCCGCCGGCGCCGATCAGACCCAGCACCGTGGCCGAGCGGCTGTTGGACTCGAAGCGGTAGAGGGCGAACGAGGTCCATAGGGGCGCCACCTGCGGAATCACGCCCCAGACAATCTCGTGCAGCTTGGCCGCGCCCGTGGCGCGGACGCCCTCGACCGGCCCCTTGTCGATCGACTCGACCGCCTCGGAGAACAGCTTGGCCAGGACGCCCGCGGTGTTCAGGGTGATGGCCAGCACGCCGGCCAGCGGGCCAAGGCC
>DASRWP010000198.1:0-2270 GCA_035654535.1 Brevundimonas sp. | reverse complement strand
GGCACCCTCGCGGCCTGTTCGCCGGCCGCGCCATCCGCACCAGAAGGTCCGCCTGAGGGCGGCAGTGCATCCGGTTGGACCCGTCCGCCGGAGGTTCTCGGCGTGAGACGGACGGCGGGCAGTCTGATCTTCACGGGCGAGGCCGAACCCGGTGGACGGGTGGTGCTGCGAAGCGACGCCGGCCCGGCCTACGCGGCGGCCGCCGATGCACGCGGCCGGTTCGAAATTCGCATGGCCGCCCCGGCCGGCCACGTTCTTCTGGGTCCAGAAACGCAGCTGGGTCAGGACGCGGCGCCGTCGCCGGATCGCCTGCTGATTCTGGACGGCGGACGTGGCCCCATTGCTGTGTTGAGACCCGGCGCTCCGACCCGCCGGCTGGACGCCGCACCCGTCCTCGGCGCCGTGGATAGTGATGGCCGGATGCGCCTGGCGTCGGGACGCGCGAGTGGGCCGGTGACGGTGCAGGCCGGCGGCTCTTCCGTGAGCGTGACTCCCGACGCGTCTGGTGAGTGGAGCGTGATGCTCCGCCCGTCGGATACAGCCGACCAGGTTCGGGTCGGGGACATCGGGTTCGACTGGCCCGGAGACGGCCCGGACGGGCCGGCGCTGGCGGCCACGCGGGCGGGCTCAGGCTGGCGGGTCAACTGGACCGGTGCCGGCGGCGTGCGGCAGTCAACCTGGCTGCCGGACCGGCGATGAGGGTTTACGGGCGGTTAACCAATTCACTGCATCGGGAGGGCGTCTTCCTTCTTCGAGGACACCCACCATCACCGAACTTCTTCAGCCCGGCGCTCGCGTCGGGCTTTTTTTCGTCTGACCGATGAAAGGGAAGGCCGAGAGAGTGGCTCCGCGGGTAGGATTCGAACCTACGACCAGCCGATTAACAGTCGGCTGCTCTACCACTGAGCTACCGCGGAACACTTCCTCTCGGGAAGGCGGGCGCTATAGCAGCGCGGGTCAGACCGACGCAACGGGAAATATCCGATCTTGGCCGTGATCCGCATCGACGACCCCGACGATCCGCGCATCGCGGGCTTCCGCGACATCCGCGAGCGCGACCTGACCGGGCGCGAGGGTCTGTTCGTCGCCGAGGGCGAGGTGGTGCTCAATGTGCTGCTGTCTCCGCAGTCCCTCTGTCGTCCGAAGGCGTTGCTCCTCGATACTCGCAGGGCCGGCGCCTTGGCGGACTTGATCGGCGAGGTGCACGATCAGGCGCCGATCTACATGGCGGAGCAGGGGGTCCTGGACGACATTGCGGGGTTCCACCTGCACCGCGGCATCCTCGCGCTGGGAGAGAAACCGCCGCCGCGCACGATCGAAGAGGTTCTGGCTCCGCTGGGGCCGGAGGCAGTCGTGGTGATGGCCTGCGGTCTCGGGAACCACGACAACATGGGAGGCGTCTTCCGGAACGCGGCCGCCTTCGGAGCCGCCGCAGTGCTGCTGGACGACCGCTGTTGCGATCCCTTCTATCGCAAGGCAATCCGGGTCTCCGTCGGCGCCGTGCTGCGAACACCCATGGTCACCGGTCTCACGACCCGCGCAGCGATCGAAGTGTTGGTAGGCGCGGGCTTCCGGACCCTGGCCCTGACACCCTCGGGCGAACCCGTTCACGCCAGCCCGCGTGGCGGCCGGGTCGCGCTGGTGCTCGGATCAGAAGGGCCCGGTTTGCCGGACGACATCCTCGCCCTGTGCAGCCCTGTCGGCATTCCGATGTCGGACGGGTTCGATTCGCTGAACGTCGCAGTGGCCGGTGCAATCGCGCTGCATCACTTCACACGTCCTCGCTGACGAAGGCGGGCGCCGGAGTGTGTCGTGGGAAGTTCGCGATGGAGGCCTGACCGAGAATCGAACTCGGGTGCAAGGATTTGCAGTCCTCTGCGTAACCACTCCGCCATCAGGCCATTGGACCGTTGAAAACGGCCGCGCCATCGCGAGGGGCGTTCGCTATCAGATCGGATTGTCCCCCGCAACGCACAGACCTATAAGCGCGCCAGATTTCCGGCCTTGCCGGGTCAGCTCCAGCCGCAGGATCGAGTCGCCATGGATTTCGCCGCCGCCCGCAAGGCCATGGTCGACAGTCAGGTCCGGGTGAACGACGTCACCGATCGCGCGCTTCAGGCCGCTCTCATGGCGGTGCCCCGTGAGCGGTTTGTCCCCGTCGACCGCGCGTTTTCCGCCTACGCCGAGATAGAGCCGGAGATCGCGGGCGGGCGCCGCCTGATGACCCCGCGCGATATCTCGAAGCTGTTGATGGCCCTCGCGCCCAAGGC
>DASRWP010000197.1:0-5709 GCA_035654535.1 Brevundimonas sp. | reverse complement strand
GTCGGCCACAGGTGACCGGCCTCACGCGCCATGGACGACGAATGAACGTTCACCAGCGCGGCGGTCTTCAACCCCGCAGCCTTGCACCACGAGAGGCTGGCGAGGGTGTCGGCGGTCTCGCCGGACTGGCTGACGGCGACGGCCAGGGTCCCCGGCGTCAGCGCCGGTTGGCGGTAGCGGAACTCGGAAGCGATCTCGACATCGCAGGGCAGTCCGGCCAGCTTCTCGAAGGCGTAGCGGCCGATCTGACCGGCGTAGAAGGCGGTGCCGCAGGCGACGATCTGGATGCGGTCGATAGCGGCGAAGTCGGCGGAATCGGTCTTGGCCTTGCCGTTCACGAAGTCGAGGTAGTGGGACAGGGTGTGCTGAACGCTGTCCGGCTGCTCATGGATCTCCTTCTCCATGAAGTGCCGGTATTCGCCCTTTTCCACCAAGGCCGTGGAAGCCGAGACCTGCACCACCGGCCTTTCGACGGCCGCGCCCGTGCTGTCGAACATCCGGGCGCCGGACCGGTCCACGCCGACGTAGTCGCCCTCCTCGAGGTAGCTGATCTTCTGGGTGAAGGGCCCGACTGCCAGCGCGTCCGAGCCCAGGTACATCT
Source organism: Brevundimonas sp. (assembly GCA_035654535.1). Taxonomy (GTDB): domain Bacteria; phylum Pseudomonadota; class Alphaproteobacteria; order Caulobacterales; family Caulobacteraceae; genus Brevundimonas. Next base: position 5,108 of record DASRWP010000197.1, on the reverse strand, counting down.
CGCCATCGCCCCAGCCGACCACCAGCGGACTACCGCGCCGGGCGCCGAGGATCAGCCCGTCCTCGCCCTCGACCAGCACGGCCAGGGCGTAGGCGCCCGTCAGGCGGTCGAGCACGGACTTGAAGGCGATGAGAGGATCGTTCACCCGGCCCAGTTCGCGGTCCAGCAGGTGGGCGACCACCTCGGTATCGGTCTGGCTTTCGAACTGATGGCCCTCGGCCGCGAGCTCGGCCTTCAGCTCGGCGAAATTCTCGATGATGCCGTTGTGAACCAGCACCACACGCCCTGCCTTGTGCGGGTGGGCGTTGGCGGTCGTCGGTGCGCCATGGGTGGCCCAGCGCGTGTGGCCGATGCCGATGGTGGCGTCCAGCGGCTCGGCGACCAGAACGGCTTCGAGTTCGCGAATCTTGCCCTTGGCCCGGCGGCGCTCAATCCGCCCGTCCACCAACACAGCGACGCCGGCGGAATCATAGCCCCGGTATTCGAGCCGCTTCAGGCTGTCGATCAGACGGGGAACCGCCGGACCGACACCGGTGACGCCGATGATGCCGCACATACAGTGGTCCTTCCGAGTGTCCCGCTGCGCTTTGCGCACAGCGGACGAACGGGCTAAGCCGTGACCGTTCTCCGGCGCCGGTTTAGGCGTCAGAGGTCGGGATTTGCACCTAAAATGCGGTTTCGCAAGATTTCTGCGCTGCTGCGAGAGGATCGGTACGCGTGGGCGAGAGACGTTATTTCGGCACCGACGGCATCCGCGGACGCGCCAACAGCCATCCGATGACCCCGGAAGTCGCGCTGCGTGTCGGGCTGGCCGCCGGCCGCCTGTTCATGTCATCGGACGACCGCCGCCATGTGGCGGTGATCGGCAAGGACACCCGTCTGTCGGGTTATATGATCGAGCCCGCACTGGTGGCCGGGTTCGCCTCGGCCGGCATGGACGTGCTCACCTTCGGCCCATTGCCGACGCCGGGCGTGGCGATGATGACGCGGTCGATGCGGGCCGACATCGGGGTCATGATCTCAGCCTCCCACAACGCTTTCCTCGACAACGGCATCAAGCTGTTCGGGCCGGACGGGTACAAGTTGTCTGACGCGGTTGAGCTCAGGATCGAGTCAATGATGGATCAGGCTCTCGACGAAGGCCTTGCCGCGCCCGACCGGCTGGGGCGGGTCAGGCGCATCGACGACAGCCAGGCGCGCTACATCGAGATCGCCAAGGCCAGCTTCCCCAAGAAGTTGAGCCTGCAGGGCCTCCGGATCGCCGTCGATTGCGCCAATGGCGCCGGCTACAAGGTCGCCCCCACCACGCTCTATGAACTGGGCGCGGAAGTCTTCCCTGTCGGGATCGAGCCGAACGGCCTGAACATCAACGCCAACTGCGGCTCGACCTACCCCCAGACGTTGGCCGAGGCCGTCCGCGCCCACGGAGCCCACATCGGGATCGCCCTCGACGGCGACGCCGACCGGGTCATCATCTGCGACGAGAAGGGTCAGGTCATCGACGGCGACCAGATCATGGCCATGGTGGCCCTCGACTGGGCCCGGCGCGGCATGCTGGTCGGCGGCGGGGTGGTCGCGACAGTGATGTCCAATCTCGGCCTGGAGCGGGCGTTGAACGCGGCCGGCCTGACGCTGGAGCGGACCCAGGTCGGCGACCGCTATGTCATGGAGCGGATGCGCGCGGGCGGTTTCAATCTCGGCGGCGAGCAGTCAGGCCACATCATCCTGCACGACTACGCCACGACCGGCGACGGTCTGTTGTCGGCCCTTCAGGTGCTGGCCGTGCTGGTCGAGAGTGGACGGCCGATGAGCGAGCTCGCGCGCCAGTTCGACACCGTTCCCCAGATCCTTGAAAACGTCCGCTTCACCTCCGGTAAGCCCTTGCAGGACGCGGCGGTCAAGGCGGCCATCGCGGACGCCGAGGCCCGGCTGTCGGGTCAGGGGCGGCTGCTGGTGCGGCCATCGGGAACCGAGAAGCTGATCCGGGTCATGGCCGAGGGTGACGACGCCGCCCTGGTCCGCGCGGTGGTGAACGACGTCGTCGCCGCCGTGAAGGCCGCCGGTTAGGCGGACGCTGGCGGCGGGATGGCGCACAGCCGCGGTTGGGCGCAGGCTGAGCCGATGATTCCCGCTTCCTCGACGGGGGCCCCTCGCCCCTCGGGACCGATCACTGTGCTGTCGCTGATCCCCGGCTTCGCGCTGTGCGTTGCCGTGACCCTGATGGCGTGGCTGGTGCAGATGTTCGAGCTGCGGCTGTTCGACCGGGCATGGGTCGAGACGCTGGTGCTGGCCATCCTGATCGGCGTCGCGATCCGGTCGGTCTGGACGCCGCCGGCGATCATGCGCCCGGGCGTGGAGTTCACGGCCCGCACTCTGCTGGAGGTCGCCATCGTCCTTCTTGGCGGCTCGGTCAGCGCCGCGACGGTCATGGCGATCGGGCCCGGCATGCTGCTCGGCACGGCGGTGGTCGTCGCCGCGGCCATCGGCGTCAGCTACGCGCTCGGGCGGCTCTTCCGCTTGCCGCGCAGGATGGCTGTGCTGATCGCCTGCGGCAATGCGATCTGCGGAAACTCGGCCATCGCCGCCGTCGCCCCCGTCATCGACGCCAAGGCGGACGACGTGTCCGCCGCCATCGCCTTCACCGCGGTGCTGGGAGTGGCGGTGGTGCTGTTGCTGCCGCTGCTTGGCCTGCTGACGGGCATGGAGCCGGTCCGGTACGGCGCGCTGGCCGGCCTGACCGTCTACGCCGTGCCGCAGGTTCTGGCGGCGACCGTGCCGTTGGGCGCGACCGCGGTCCAGTCGGGAACCCTGATCAAGCTGGTTCGGGTGCTGTTGCTCGGGCCCGTCTGTCTGGCGCTCTCTCTCGTCATGGCCCGGCGGCGCAAGGCCCACGTGGCCGACGGCGGCGGCCCCGTCCGGCGGGCCCGGCTGAGTCAGCTGGTTCCGTGGTTCATCATCGGCTTTCTGCTGATGATGGGCGCCCGATCGCTGGTCCTGATTCCGGCGGCGGTCCTGCCGATCATGGCCGACACCGCGATGGTCCTGACGGTCCTGTCGATGGCGGCCCTGGGCCTCGGGGCGGACGCGCGGGCGCTGGTCCGCTCCGGGCCTCGCATCGCCGCGGTGGTGGTCTTGTCGCTGCTGTCGTTGGTCGCCATGGCGCTGGCTTTGATCCACTTGCTGGCCGTCATCTGAGCCGGACGCCGGCGAGACCATCCCGTTGCGCTTTTGCCGCACTGAACGGCTTTGATCACATGCAGAGGCGCTGTTCAGCCAATCGTCACCGCCCGCGCCTATCCTTCCGGGAACGAAAAAAGAGCGGAAGGCTTGATGGGGCCATGCTCAAACGACTGAAGAAGGTGTTCGTCAGGGTCTGCGAGCCGGACGAGCTGGACATGGCCGAGCATTATCGCTCGCCCGCCGAGAAGACCGCCGACCTGATCGTGCATGTGGTCGGCCTGACCCTTGCCGCGGTGGGCGGTATCGTCCTGTCCGTGATGGCCGCGCTGCATGTCGGCCTCGGCGCAGTGGCGGCGACCGCGATCTATGCGTTTTGTCTGATCGCCATGCTGGCCGCCTCGACCGTGTACAACCAGACCCGGCCCTGCGCCGCGCGACCGATCCTGCGCCGCATGGACGAGGCGGCCATCTTCCTGATGATCGCGGGCAGCTACACCCCGTTCACGACCCAGAGGTTCGAGGGCGCATGGTCGGTCGGTTTCACCGTGCTGGTCTGGGTCATCGCCTTTGCGGGCGTCGGCGCCAAGCTGGTGGCGCCGCGGATATCCGACGCCTTCTGGGCCGGGGTCTATGCGCTGTTCGGCTGGCTGGCCGTGATCGCGCTGAAGCCGATGATGGACACCGTCCATCCGATCGCCCTCGGCCTGCTGGTGCTGGGCGGGCTGATCTACACGGCGGGTGTGTTCGTCTTCATCAGCCCGAATGTGAAGTTCCGGCGCGCCATCTGGCACGGCTTCGTCGTCACCGGCGCGACCGTGCACTGGGCGGCGGTGCTGGTCGGCGTGGTTCTCGCCCCCGCCGCCATCGGCGTCGGCTAGACGCGCCCGCTGCGGCGCAGCATAGTGCCGTCGGGTAAACAGGAACGGGGACCGCGCGTGGCCGACAGGAAGTCCGGAGCCGGCGAAACCGTCGTCATCAAGAAATACGCTAACCGCCGCCTCTACAACACGGCGACCTCGGCCTATGTGACGCTGGAAGACCTCGCGAAAATGGTCCGTGAAGGGATCGAGTTCGTCGTCTACGACGCCAAGACCAACGACGACCTGACCCGCCAGATCCTGACCCAGATCATCTTCGAGGAAGAGAGCCGGGGCGAGGCCTTGTTGCCGGTCCAGTTTCTGCGCCAGCTGATCGGCTTCTACGGCGGCCAGATGCAGGGCGTGCTGCCCGGCTATCTCGAGATGTCGCTCGACAACTTCAGCCGCCAGCAGGAGCAGATCCGCAGCCAGTTCTCCAAGGCCTTCGGCGCCGCGCCGGGCGCGGGTCTGATGGACGAGGCGGTCAAGCGCAACATGGTCATGTTCAGCGAGGCGATGAAGATGTGGCCCGGCTTCGGCGCCATGACCCCGCCCGCCGCCGAGCCCCGTGCGGCGCCCGCCGATCCGCTGGACGAGATGCGCCGGCAGATGGACGAGATGCGCAGCCAGCTCGACAGGCTCGCGAAAACGCCCGGCAAGGGCGGCTGAGATGACCGACGGCGTCCGCCCCGTCGGTCCGGTCCAGCGCCGCGACGAACGCCGCGCCGCCGAACGCCGGGCCGCCGAGCGCCGCGTCGCCGGCCAGTCGCGGGCGCTGACCGTCACCTCTGGCATGGACGAGGCTGCCGGGCCCCCGGCAAGACCTGCCCCGGCCCCCGTCCCGGCCGCCGGGGGAGCGGCCGCCGCCTTCGCCGCCCAGCTGCTGGGTCAGTCAGGCCAGCGGCGCGGTCTCAAGGGCGGCCCGCCCGTGCTGGACGCCGCCCGCTCCACCTATCTGGGGGCCGAGCATTCCGGCGCCGCGGAACGACGCCCGCTTCCGGGCAAGGCGCGCGACACCGACGTCTGAGACGCGGCACGGTCCTTGCTGAGCCGGCCGGATCATTCCCGCCG
>DASRWP010000196.1:0-6447 GCA_035654535.1 Brevundimonas sp. | reverse complement strand
CAACGGCGCCTGCGCGGCGGAGTTAGCCCGGTCGGTTGCGTTCTGGCCTGAACGGGACGCGCAATGGTTCGAAGACCGTATCTGGATCTGGCTGCATTATGTCGCGGCGCGACTGGCGCGGGGCGAGCGACTTGAAGCCTTGGCGGCCATGAGTTTCATCCGGGAACATGTTCTAGCGCCGATGGCGACCGCAGCAGCGGGGCTGCCACAGCGGGGCCTTCGGCGGTTTGAGGCGGTCGTCCCGGATATGGCGGACGCTTTCGAGGGCACCGTCGGCGACGTGTCGAACGCGGCGCTCTGGACCGGTCTAAGGCGGACCGCGGCCCTCTATCGCGAGCTCAGGATAGCCCGCCCACCCGAGCGTCCGGCGGTGGCGGCGGATCGGGCCGTCACAACCTATATCGAGCGCCTGACGGCGGAGTTCGCATGACCCACACCATCTTCATCGACGGCGAGGCCGGGACCACGGGGCTGGAGATCCGCGAGCGGCTGGAGGCGCGCGGCGATCTGGAGTTGATCCTGCTGGGCGACCGGCGGCGCGACGTCGAGGCGCGGCGTGAGGCGCTGAACGACGCCGACGCGGTGATCCTGTGCTTGCCCGACGACGCGGCGAAAGAAGCAGTGGGGATGATCGGGAACGCGGCGGTGCGGGTGATCGACGCCTCTACCGCCTATCGGGTCGATCCCGACTGGACCTACGGATTTCCGGAGATGGCGCCGGAGCAGCGGGAGGTGATCGCCGCCTCGAAACGGGTGTCGAACCCCGGCTGCTATCCGACCGGCTTCATCGGCCTGATGCGGCCGTTGGTGTCCGCCGGGATCGTGCCGGCCGACTGGCCCGTGACGGTCAATGCGGTGTCCGGCTATTCCGGCGGCGGCAAGGCCATGATCGCGGAGTTCGAAGGGGGTGGCGCCGAGGCGTTCCGCGCCTACGGTCTCTCGCTGAAGCACAAGCACGTGCCCGAGATGACGCGCCACGCCGGATTGCAACGGTCGGTGCTGTTCGCCCCGGCGGTGGGCGCGTACCGGCAGGGGATGCTGGTCGAGGTTCCGTTGCAACTGGGGGGCCTTCCAGGGTCGCCCTCGGTCGAGGCGGTGCATGGGGCGCTGGCCCAGGCCTATGCGGGCTCGCGCTTTGTCGAAGTGGCGGGCCTGGAGGCGACCGAGGCCATGAGCGGCATTGATCCAGAGGGGCTGAACGGCACCAACCGTATGCGACTGCATGTGTTCGGGGACCGGGGCGGGGCGCAGGTGCGACTGGTCGCGTTGCTGGACAATCTCGGCAAGGGGGCGTCGGGAGCGGCGGTGCAGAACCTGAACCTGATGTTGGGCCTTGGGGAGGACACGGGTCTTTCGTGACCCTTCTGCCGCGACGGGAGAAGGAGCCAGCACTTGAAACCCCGCCGGTCGTCACGACGTATCTCCCCATCATGACACAAGCTCTTTCCCGCCGCGCCCTTTTGACCACGGCCGGGGCGCTCGCCGTCACCGCCTGCTCGCCCGGCCCTGCGGACGCGTCCGAACGACAGTATGCGTCCTCGCCGTTCCGCCGGGTCACGGACGCCCAGTGGCGCACGCGCTTACCCGGCCTGAGCTACGACGTGCTGCGCCGCGAGGCGACAGAGCGTCCCGGGACCAGCCCATTGAATAACGAGAGCCGGAGAGGGACGTTCGTCTGCCGCGGCTGCGACCTGCCGTTGTTCCGCTCGCAGTGGAAGTTCGACAGCGGCACCGGCTGGCCGAGCTTTTACGACGTCATCGCCGCGAACATCGGAACGAAGACCGATTTCGGCATCGGCATTCCGCGCACGGAATACCACTGCGCCCGCTGCCTCGGGCATCAGGGGCACCTGTTCATGGACGGGCCGCGCCCGACCGGAAAGCGCTATTGCAACAACGGCGTGGCGTTGAAATTTCAGGCTGCGTAATCAGACCTGATTGCGGGCCTTCAGTGCTGACTCGACCGTCGCGCCGAACCACACCGCCGCGATGATCACCAGCAGGCCGTAGTCCGGGCCGGGCCGGAACACCGGGATCGCCGCCGACAGGATCACCAGCATTGGAAACAGGGTCGCCCACGCGGCTGTGCCGCGGTTGTCCGCCTGGATCATCGGCGGCCGTTCCGGCATCCGCAGCGTCCGCATCAGGATGGGGTTGAGGAGGACGAAGCCGCCGGCGCAGATCACCGCCAGCAGCGGATTTCGCACCAGACCGATCGGCGGGCCGTAGACGGTGGCCGTGATGACGACGAGCAGAAGGGCGAAACCGGTCGTGACGGCCAACAGCAGGTTCGGTTCGAGACGGCTCAAGACTTCACTTTCACATACGACCCCGGCGCCGGCTCTATCGGAGGAAGCGGGCCTTTTTTGGGATCGCGCGCTGCGACCCAGTCGCCCGAACGCTCATGCAGCCAGACGGCCCAATGCTCCCACCAGCTGCCGCGGTGCTCCTCGGCCCCGGCCTGCCACTCGGCCAATCGCTCTGGTAGCTGGTCGTTTGTCCAGTGCTGGTACTTCTTCGCCGCCGGCGGATTGACCACCCCGGCGATATGGCCCGACCCCGCGAGGGTCAGGGTGACGTCGGCGTTGGAGAAGGCGCGGGCCGACCGATAGACCGAGTTCATCGGCGCGATGTGGTCCTCGCGGCTGGCCTGGAAATAGAGGGGGATAGTCACCTTCGACAGGTCGACGGTCAGGCCGCCAATCTTAAACTGGCCCTGCGACAGCCGGTTCTGGCCGTACATGGAGCGCAGGTAGTCCATGTGCAGCTTCTTCGGCATCCGCGTCTGGTCCGCGTTCCAGAACAGCAGGTCGAACGCGGGGGGATCCTTGCCCATCAGATAGTTGCTGACGAAGAAGGACCAGATCAGGTCGTTGGCGCGGAGCGCATTGAATGTCTCGGCCATTGCCGCGCCGGGCAGGACGCCTCCGGCCGCGTCCATCTGCTGTTCGATCTGGGCCAGCCAGTGCTCGTCCGTGAACAGCAGCAAATCGCCGGCCTCTGCGAAGTCGTGCTGGGCGGCGAAGAAGGTGTTGGCGGTGACGCGATCGTCACCCTTCGCCGCCATGTGGGCCAGAGCCGCGCCCATCAGAGTGCCGCCGATACAGTAGCCGACGGTGTTGACGTGCTTCGCCCTGGACTGCTCCAGCGCCTTCTCGACGGCGCGATAGACACCCTTGTCCAGATAGTCGTCGAAGCCGAAGCCGGCCTTGTCCACGTCCGGATTGACCCACGAGCAGACAAAGACGGTGAAGCCCTGCGCCGACAGCCACCGGATCATCGAGTTCTCGGGTTGCAGGTCCAGAATGTAGAACTTGTTGATCCACGGCGGGAAGATCAGCAGCGGAATGGCGCGCTGTTTGTCCGTCGTCGCGTCGTACTGGATCAGCTCGAACAGTTCGTCACGCCAGACCACCTGTCCCGGGGCCGTGGCGACGTTCCTGCCCACTTCGAAGCGGCCGTAGTCGGCCTGGCTGATCTTCAGCTTGCCCCCGCCGCGCTCCATGTCGGCGGCGAAATTCTGCATCCCCTTGACCAGCGACTCACCGTTCGTTTCGCCGAGCGCCTTCAGCGCCGCCGGGTTCGAGGCGAGGAAGTTGGAGGGCGAGAAGGCGTCGGTCAGCAGTTTGGTGAAAAACTCCGCCCGCCGCTTGGTGAGGGGATCGACGCCCTCGACGCTCGACACCAGCCCGTTCATCCAGTCGGCGGTGGCCAGATAGGACTGGCGCATGACGTCGAAGGCGGGGTTCTCGGACCATGCCGGATCCCTGAACCGCTTGTCGGTCGACGGAGCGGCGGCCGCCTCCTGGCCCGCTGCGCGCCGGGCTGTCGAGCTCCAGAGCTCCATGTAGCGGTTGAACAGGTCCGCCTGCGCGGCGAACAGCTTGTCAGGGCGCGCCGCGAGGCTGGTCATCACTGAGTTCATCGCCGGGCCGACGTTGAACGGGTCCGCAGACAGGGCGACAGGTCGATCAGCCTGCGCCATCGCCGCCTCCGCCATCGCCGCCTGCGCGGTCATGGCGGCCTTGGCGAGGTTCATCGACAGGGTCTCAAGCATCTGGCGCTGGTCCGCACCCGGCAGACCGAACGGGTCCGGGCTTGCGGAGAAACCGGCGCCCGACGCTTCCCGCGCAGGCTGTCGGGCCGGAGCGGGTTCGGGGGGCGGCTCCGGCGTGGTCGTCACAGCGGCCTTGGCCGACGCCGCCGCCGCGGCCGCAGCCTTGGCCGCACGGGGGCGCGGCGGCTTCACCGAAGTTGGGCGGCCCGCCTTGCGCGGTGCGCGCGGCGCGTCGTCCGCGGGGGCAGGCGAGGGGGGCGGACGCTTGGCCATGGGGAGGCTCCGGGTTCGTCAGGATCGGACGCAAGCGGCGCACGCGCCCTTCCGCCTGCGGTGATCATGGCATATGACCGCCCCTGATATGAACGCGCCGATCCAGAAAATCGCCGTAGCGGCGCTGGTCGCCAGTCTGGCGGGGACGCTGTCGGGCTGTGCGGGTCGCTTCGACCCCGCGACCGACGCCAGTTCACCCGTCGGGCCCCGGGTGCAGGCGCTTGTCGATGCGAATCGCGAGTATCCGCGGTGGGCCGACTTTCCCAAGGTGACCGAGCCCTTGCCGACGCCCGTCGCCATCGGCGCGCGTGTGGACGCGTTGAGGACGGGCAGCTCTGAACTCGCCGCCGCCGCCTCGCGGCTGGATTGGCAGACGACGGGCGACCCCGACGCCCTCGCCGCCGAGGTGCAGGCCCGCGTCGCGGCTACGCCGGTCGCGCCTGTGTCGGCCGAGTCGCAGGCAGAGATTGAGGCGTTCGTCCGCCGGACACGCGAGCGAGGCCGTCCGCCTCCCCCGATTGACCGACGCTGATTCAGTGAATTGAACCGTCGCCGGGACGACAGAATCCCGGGACTATCGTCTCAGGAGATTCATCCATGGCCGCTTTGGCTCCCTACGCATCCACGCTCGCGGCCGACGCGGCCCGGGTGACCGAACTGGCCGCTATCGCCAGCTACGCCCAGATCGGCCGCGGCGACGAGAAGCAGGCCGACCAGCTGGCGGTCGACGCCATGCGCACGGCGCTGAACGCGCTCGACATCGACGGCAAGATCGTCATCGGCGAGGGCGAGCGCGACGAGGCGCCGATGCTCTACATCGGCGAAAAGGTCGGCACCGGCAAAGGCCCGGCCATCGACATCGCCCTCGATCCGCTGGAGGGCACGACCCTGACTGCCAAGGCGATGGCCAATGCGCTCTGCGTCCTGTCGATGTCCCCGGGCGGTGGCATGCTGCACGCGCCCGACACCTATATGGACAAGATCGCCATCGGCCCGGGTTTCGCGCCCGGCACGGTCGATCTGGATATGAAACCTCAGGACAATGTTCGCTCGCTGGCCTCGGCCAAGGGCGTGCGGCCCGAGGACATCACCGTCTGCGTGATGGACCGGCCCCGCCACGCGGGGCTGATCGCCGCGCTGCGCGAGGTTGGGGCCCGGGTGCTGCTGATCACCGATGGCGACGTGGCGGGGGTCATCCACACCGCTGAGCCGGAAACCGGTATTGACCTGTACCTTGGCTCGGGCGGGGCGCCGGAAGGGGTGCTGGCGGCCAGCGCGCTGAAGTGCGTCGGCGGCCATTTCCAGGGCCGGCTGATATTCCGCAACGACGACGAGCGGGGCCGCGCCGAGAAGACCGGCGTGACGGACTTCGACCGCAAATACGACCTGCACGAACTGGTGTCGAAGGACGCCATCTTCGCCGCCACCGGGGTGACCAAGGGAGCCATGCTGGATGGGGTGAAGGTCGCGGGCGGTTTTGTCTCGACCCACACCCTCGTGATGGATTCGTCGACCCGGACGGTCCAGCGCATCCGCACGATCCGGCCCCTCTGATGGCCGACGGGAGCGGCGCGCCAGCGTTCCTGGGCGTATCCCGTTCCCTGTCGGGCCGCGCATGGCGGCAGCGGCCCGCCGAGGCTGCGGTGGTGCGCGGGCACATGCAGACGCTTGGTCTCGACGAGCCGCTGGCGCGTGCGCTGGCGTCGCGTGGCGTGCGGGCGGATCAGGGCGCGGACTTTCTCAACCCGACGCTGAAGGCGCTGTTTCCCGACCCGTCCAGCTTCATGGACATGGACGCGGCCGCCGACGCCATCCTCGACGCGTTGGCGGCCCGGGCCTCGATCCACGTCTTCGCCGACTACGACGTCGACGGCGCCTCCAGCGCGGCCTTGCTGGTGCGCTGGTTCAGGGCCATGGGCGCCGAGTTGCCGATCTATGTGCCCGACCGGCTGACCGAGGGCTATGGGCCCAGCGCCCGCGCCTTCGACACGCTGAAGGCGTCAGGGGCCGAGCTGGTCATCACGGTCGATTGCGGTGCGGCGGCCAACGAAGCCGTGGCGCACGCCTCAGCCATCGGGCTCAAGGTCGTGGTGATCGACCACCATATGATGCGCGAG
>DASRWP010000195.1:0-2423 GCA_035654535.1 Brevundimonas sp. | reverse complement strand
GTACGAACTGGCCGAGCCCGGACCCTTCATCGCCAATGCGGTGCTGCTGGCGGCGGCGGTCGCGCTGTGCTTCGTCAGCCCGCGCCTGCGGCAGGGGCCGCCGGATCTTCCGGATCGCGACGAAAGCCCGTCGCCCGAGACCCCGCCGGCCTCCCAGCCCGGGCCCGAGGGGAATCGTTGACGCACGGCCTTTTCCCCGGCCCAAACCCGTGCCAGATCGAGATCATGGAAACCGCCCGCATCGAACGCCGCATCGGCGTCCGCGCCACCCCCGAGCGCCTCTGGGAGCTGATCGCCGACCTGCCCGGCTGGGACCGCTGGAATCCGGTCGAGACCGGTGTCGAAGGCGCGATCGCCTTCGGCGGCGGCATCGCTCTGACGGAAGCGATCGAAGGCCTGCCGGAACGCCGCGCCGCGGTCCGGGTCGGCGACTGGCAACCGGACTCACAGCTGGTCTGGGCGGAAAACCGCGGCCTGTGGTTCCGCTCGGTCCGCTATTTCGAGATCCAGCCTCTTGATGAGCCGAACGCCTGCATCGCGGCCAACGGCTTCATCTTCTCCGGTCTGCGCGGCGAGATGTTCTTCGACCGCAACCGCGCCCGGTTGCGGCAGGCGGTCGAGACCGTCGCCGAAGGCTGGAAGGCCGCGGCCGAGGCCTGAGCACGCCTCAGCCTCCCCCCCTCTGCGTCCACGCCAGTCGCGCTGCAGCGACCACCAGCCACACGCCGCCGATGATCAGCAACAGGTCCGCCACCGGTCGCGCGAGTCCGTACAGCTGGTAGTTCTGGAAGCGCCCGACGGCCGCCTCGGCTGCGAGGCCGGCCAATGCCCCGGCGGCCAGGATCGCGACCGGCCAAAGCAACGGGCGCAGGCGCTTCACTTGAGCGCCAGCGTCACCTGTTTGATATCGACATATTCGTCGATGCCGTGGATCGAACCCTCGCGGCCGTAGCCGGATGACTTGACGCCCCCGAACGGCGCGACCGGCGTCGATATCAGGCCGGTGTTGATCCCGCACATGCCCGCCTCGATCCGACGGCCCATGCGCATGGCGCGGTCCAGGTCGCGGGTGAAGACATAGGAGGCGAGGCCGAACTCGCTGTCGTTGGCGAGCCCCAGCGCCTCCTCTTCGGTGTCGAAGGCGAACACCGGGATCAGCGGGCCGAATGTCTCCTCGCGCCGGAACAGGCCGTCGTCTCCGCCGAACGTCACAGTGGGCTGGAAGAACCGGCCGCCCAGCGCGTGGCGCTCGCCACCGGTCAGAATGCGCCCGCCCATGGCCTTGGTCATGGCCAGATGGTCCTCGACCTTCGCGATGGCCTTGTCCTCGATCAGGGGCCCGACCTTGACGCCGGGCTCGAAGGCGGACCCGACGGGGATCTTCGCCACCTCTGCGGCCAGCTTTTCGGCGAACGCCTCGGCGACCGAAGCCTCGACATAGACGCGGTTCGGACAGACGCAGGTCTGGCCCGAGTTGCGGAACTTGCCCTTGATCGTCTCCGCCACGGCCAGATCGAGATCGGCGTCGGCGAAGACGATCAGCGGCGCGGCCCCGCCCAGTTCCATCGACACCCGTTTCAGCGTCGGTGCGCACTGCTCCGCCAGCTTGCGGCCGACGGGCGTCGAGCCGGTGAAGCTGAGCTTGCGGATCGCCGGCGAGGCGGTCAGCACTGAGCCGATGGTCGCCGCGTCGCCCGTTACGACGCTCAGCACGCCCTTGGGCAGCCCGGCCGCGTAGGCCAGCTCGGCCAGTGCGATAGCCGTGAAGGGGGTCTGGCTGGCCGGCTTGACCACCGCCGTGCAGCCGGCCGCGAAGGCCGGCCCCAGCTTGCGCGTCAACATGGCGGCGGGGAAGTTCCACGGCGTAATCAGGGCGCAGGGGCCGACCGCCTCGCGGAAGGTCAGGATGACGTGGCCCAGAGGGCTGTCCTGCGTCTCGCCGACCAGCCGCTCGGCCTCGCCCGCGAACCATTTGATGAAGCCGTTGGCATAGGCGACCTCGCCCTTCGCCTCCTCGAACGGCTTTCCGTTCTCGATCGCCATCAGCGCGCCGAGACCCTCCGTGTTCTCGTCGATCAGCCGCGCCCATTCTCGCAGGAAGGCGGCCCGCTTGTGCGGGTCCGACCGCGACCAGCCGGGAAACGCCTCGACCGCCGCGGCGATGGCCCGTTCGGTCTCAGCCGCGCCAAGGTTCGGGGCGTGGCCGATGACCTCCCCCGTCGCGGGATCATCGACGGCGATGCCATCGGTCGAGGTGACGGCCTCGCCTCCGATCAGCGCGTGTTCGCGCAGCAGCTTCAGTCCGGCTTGGCGGGCGTCTGTGGTCATGTCCGGCGTCCTTGGGGAGGGGGCGACTGGAAGAACGCGTCAGGTCTCGATCGTATGCAGGTCGCGACCCTTGGTCTCGGGCAGCCAGATCAGGC
>DASRWP010000194.1:0-12052 GCA_035654535.1 Brevundimonas sp. | reverse complement strand
GAAGAAGGGCGACGTCGTGCGCGCCATCGTCGTGCGCACCGCCAAGGACATCATGCGCAAGGACGGCTCGGTCATCCGCTTCGACAAGTCGGCGGCCGTCATCGTCAACAAGCAGAATGAGCCGGTCGGCACGCGGATCTTCGGCCCGGTTCCCCGCGAACTGCGCGCCAAGAACCACATGAAGATCATCTCTCTGGCTCCGGAGGTCCTGTAGTCATGGCCGCCAAGATCAAATCGGGCGACAACGTCGTCGTCCTGACCGGCAAGGACAAGGGCCGTACCGGCAAGGTCACCAAGGTCCTGCCGGCCACCAACCGCGTCATGGTGCAGGGGATCAACATGGTCCAGCGCCACACCCGCCCGACCCAGTCCGACCCCCAGGGCGGCATCAAGAACAAGGAAGCGTCGCTTCACCTGTCCAACGTCGCGATCGCCGACGCAAACGGCAAGGCCACACGCGTCGGCTTCCGCACGGAAGGCGACAAGAAGGTCCGCTTCGCCAAGACGACGGGAGACGTCATCTGATGGCTGACACCAAATACACCCCGCGCCTCAAGGGCGACTACAACGACCGCATCCGTGGCGTGATGACCGAGAAGTTCGGCTACACCAACCCGATGCAGATGCCCCGGCTGGACAAGATCGTCCTGAACATGGGCATCGGCGAAGCCGTCGCGGACACCAAGAAGGCGAACGCCGCCCTCAAGGATCTGGCCGCCATCGCCGGTCAGAAGCCCGTGCCGACGAAGGCCCGCAACTCCATCGCCGGCTTCAAGCTGCGCGAAGGCATGGTCATCGGCGGCAAGGTCACCCTGCGCGGCGACCAGATGTACGAGTTCCTCGACCGCCTGATCACGATCGCGCTGCCGCGCGTGAAGGATTTCCGCGGCCTGAAGCCGACCTCGTTCGACGGTCGCGGCAACTACGCCATGGGCCTCAAGGAACACATCGTGTTCCCCGAGATCAACTACGACCAGATCGACCAGATGTGGGGCATGGACATCATCGTCTGCACCACGGCCAAGACCGATGACGAGGCGCGCGCGCTTCTGACCGAGTTCAAGTTCCCGTTCGTGACGAACTGAGCGGGAAGGGAAAAGCACAATGGCTAAGAAAAGCGCCGTAAACCGCAACGAGATGGTCAAGGCCCTCGTCGCGAAATACGCCGACAAGCGGGCCGCCCTGAAGGCGACCGCCAACGACGAATCCCTGCCGCTCGAGGAGCGTTTCGAAGCGCGCCTGAAGCTGGCCCAGCTGCCGCGCAACTCGGCCGCCAACCGGATTCGCAACCGCTGCGAGGTGACGGGCCGTCCGCGCGCCTATTACCGCAAGCTCAAGATGAGCCGGATCGCCCTGCGTGAACTCGGCAACCTGGGACAGATCCCGGGCCTGACCAAGTCCAGCTGGTAAGGGGAGCGACAGACATGATGATCAACGATCCCCTGAGCGACATGATCGCCCGCATCCGGAACGCGCACATGCGCAAGCGTTCCAAGGTGCTCACCCCGGCCTCCCGCCTGCGCCAGCGCGTCCTCGACGTGCTGCAGGACGAAGGCTACATCCGCGGCTACGCGCTGGTTCAGAACCCCGGCGAGTTTCCGCAGTTCGAGATCGAGCTGAAGTACTTCGACGGCCAGCCGGTCATCGCCGAGATCGCACGCGTGTCCAAGCCGGGCCGCCGCGTCTACTCCGCGATTTCCGACCTGAAGCCGATCAAGAACGGCCTCGGCATTTCGATCCTCTCCACGTCCAAGGGCGTCATGTCGGACACCGCGGCTCGCGAAGCCAAGGTGGGCGGCGAAGTCCTCTGCAGGGTCTACTAAGATGTCCCGTATCGGCAAACGCACCATTGCTGTCCCGAAGGGCGTGACCATCACGCTCGACGGCCAGACCGTGTCGGTGAAGGGTCCCAAGGGCGAACGCTCGTGGACCGTCGCCGAAGAGATCGAAGTCTCGCAGAACGACGAAGGCATCAACCTCGGCCTGCGCGCCGACACCCAGCGTGGCCGCGCCATGTGGGGCCTGTCGCGCACCCTGGTCGATAACATGGTCGTCGGCGTCACCACCGGCTTCGAAAAGAGCCTGGACTTGGTCGGCGTGGGCTATCGCGCCGCGATGAAGGGCAACGCCCTGTCGCTGCAGCTCGGCTTCTCGCACGACGTCGACATCCAGCCGCCTGCAGGCGTCACATTCGCGGTGCCCAAGCAGACGGAAATCAAGATCTCCGGCGCCGACAAGCAGGCCGTCGGTCAGATCGCCGCCGTCATCCGCAAGCTGCGTCCGCCGGAGCCCTACAAGGGCAAGGGCGTGCGCTACACGGGCGAAAAGGTCCGGCGCAAGGAAGGCAAGAAGAAGTAAGTCATGGCTCTCTCTCTTCGACAACAAGCCCAGCGCCGTACGGAGCGCACCCGCCGCCGCCTGAAGGCCGTGGCCAACGGCCGTCTGCGGCTGTCGGTCCACCGCTCGGACAAGAACATCTCGGCCCAGATCATCGACGACCTGAACGGCGTCACGATCGCCGCCGCTTCCTCGCTGGAAGGCGAGAAGGGCAAGAAGGCCAAGGGTTCGGACGTCGACGCGGCGGCCCGCATCGGCAAGCTGGTCGCCGAGCGCGCCCTGGAGAAGGGCGTCAAGGACGTCGTCTTCGATCGCGGCGGTTACATCTATCACGGACGGGTGAAGGCGCTGGCGGAAGCCGCGCGTGAAGCCGGCCTGAACTTCTAAGGGACGCGACAGATGGCGCAACAACCCCAACGCGGCGGCGGCGGTAACGATCGCAACCGTCGTGACAACCGCAACGCTCCCGCCGCCGACGGTCCGGATTCGGACATCGTCGAGAAGCTGGTCCACATCAACCGCGTCGCCGCGACCGTCAAAGGCGGCCGCCGGTTCTCGTTCGCGGCCCTGATGGTGGTCGGCGACGGCAAGGGCCGCGTCGGCTTCGGTCACGGCAAGGCGCGTGAAGTGCCGGAAGCCATCCGCAAGGCGACTGAAGAAGCCAAGAAGACGATGATCCGCGTGCCACTGCGCGAGAACCGCACCCTGCACCACGACGGCCAGGGCCGTTGGGGCGCCGGCAAGATCATGATGCGCGCCGCCCCTCCGGGAACCGGCGTCATCGCCGGCGGTCCGATGCGCGCCATCCTCGAAACTCTCGGCGTCCAGGACGTCGTGGGCAAGTCGACCGGCTCGTCGAACCCCTACAACATGATCCGCGCGACCTTCGAAGCTCTGAAGGTCCAGTCCTCGCCCCGCCAGATCGCGTCCAAGCGCGGCAAGAAGGTCGCCGACCTGATGGGCCGCCGGAACGACGGCGCCTCGGCTCCCGAGCCGGCGGCAGAAGCCCAGGAAGCCTAAGTCATGGCCAAGACCGAATCCAAAACCACCGTCACGGTCCGCCAGACCGGCAGCCCGATCCGTCGCAAGTCGGACCAGCGCGCCACCCTGATGGGCCTCGGTCTCAACCGGATGGGCCGCGAGTCCACGCTGGAAGACACCCCCTCGGTTCGCGGCATGATCGCCAAGGTCGCTCACCTGACCGAGATCGTCGAGAAGTAACGACCTGACCCTTCTCCCCTCGGGAGAAGGTGGCCCGTAAGGGCCGGATGAGGGGGCTGCTTGATGCAGACTCCCTCGTTGTCGTATAGGGCGACCGCGGATTGAGCCCCTTCATCCGTCTCGCTTTGCGAGCCACCTTCTCCCCCGAGGGGAGAAGGAGAAGACCAACAAGCCGAGTCCGCTGCTGCAGCGGGCGCTAGAACCCGAAAGGATCAGGCACATGAAACTGAACGAAATCCGCGACAACGAGGGCGCCCACAAGAAGCGCATGCGCGTCGGCCGCGGCCCGGGTTCGGGCAAGGGCAAGACCGCCGGCCGCGGCGTCAAGGGTCAGAAGTCGCGTTCGGGCGTCGCCATCGGCGGGTTCGAGGGCGGCCAGATGCCGCTCTACATGCGGATGCCCAAGCGCGGCTTCAACAATCCCGGCGCTCTCAAGCTGGCCGAAGTGAACCTGTGGCGCCTGCAGGACGCGGTGGACGCCAAGAAGCTGGACATCAAGGGCGAGATCAAGGGCGACGCCCTGGTGGCCGCCGGTGTGATCCGCCGGGTCAAGGACGGCGTCCGCATCCTGGGCACCGGTGAGATCAAGTCCAAGCTCAACCTCGTCGTCTGGTCGGCCTCGGCCGGCGCCGTGAAGGCCATTGAGGCCGCTGGCGGCACCGTGGTCCAGGAGCGCATCGCCGCCGAAGCCAAGGCCGCGGCCCGCGTCGAGAAGCGCAACGCCGCCAAGGGCAAGGCTCCGGCTCCCAAGGCGCCGCGCGGCGACGCGAACAAGATTTCGGCCCGCACCACCCGCACCGCGAACCGCGCTGCGAAATAAGCTTGAGGGGCGCTCTCGCTAAGGGGGCGCCCTTCGCCTATCTGGACGCTGGCGCCGGATTCACGTCCGATACGCCGCTTTCTGATCAGTCGGGGTGACGACACATGGCTTCGGCCGCCGAACAACTCGCAGCAAACATGAACATGGGCTCGTTCGCCAAGGCGACCGAGCTTCACAAGCGTCTGCTGTTCACGATCCTGGCCCTGCTGGTCTACCGCATCGGCACCTATGTGCCGGTCCCGGGGATCAACTCCGAAGCCTTCCTCGCCTTCTTCCAGAACCCTGACAGCCAGCGCGGCATCCTGGACATGGTCAACATGTTCTCGGGCGGCGCCGTCGAGCGGTTCGCCGTCTTCGCGCTGAACGTGATGCCCTACATCTCGGCGTCGATCATCGTGCAGCTGATGGGCGCGGTCTATCCGCCGTGGGAGAAGCTGCGCAAGGAAGGCGGCGAGAGCGGCCGCAAGCAGCTGAACCAGTACACCCGCTACCTGACCGTCGTGCTGGCGCTGTTCCAGTCGGCGGGCATCGCCATCGGCCTGAACGCCCAGCAGGGCTTCGTCGACAATCCCGGCATCTTCTTCATCATCTCGACCATCACCGTCCTGACGGGCGGGACCATGTTCCTGATGTGGCTGGGCGAGCAGGTGACCGCGCGTGGCGTCGGCAACGGCATCTCGCTGATCATCTTCGCCGGCATCGTCGCCGTCCTGCCCGGCACGGTGGCGCGTCTGTTCGGCTTGGCCCAGCAGGGCCAGATGTCGGCCTTCACCCTGCTGTTCATCACCGCGATGATGATCGCGGTCGTGGTCTTCATCGTCTTCATGGAGCGCGCCCAGCGCCGTCTGCTGATCCAGTATCCGAAGCGTCAGGAAGGCAACCGCATGGCCGGGGGCGAGCGCAGCTTCCTGCCCCTGAAGGTCAACACCGCGGGCGTCATCCCGCCGATCTTCGCCTCGTCGCTGCTGATGCTGCCGACGACCGTGGCCCAGATGACCGCCAATGCGAACCTGCCGCCGTGGATGGAGTGGCTGCCGCTGGTGACCGCCCAGATGCAGCACGGCCAGCCCGTGTTCATGGTGCTGTACGGCGCCCTGATCATCTTCTTCTGCTTCTTCTACACCTCGATCACCTTCAATCCCGAGGACACGGCCGAGAACCTGCGCAAGTACGGCGGCTTCCTGCCCGGCATCCGGCCGGGCAAGCGGACGGCGGAGTATCTGGACTATGTCCTGACCCGCCTGACGACCATCGGCGCGGCCTACATTACGGCGGTCTGCCTGCTGCCCGAGTTCTTCATGGCCAACTCCGGCATGGGGCAGGCGATCATCGGCGGCACCTCGATCCTGATCGTCGTCTCGGTGACGATGGACACGGTGGCGCAGATCCAGTCGCACCTGCTGGCCCACCAGTACGAAGGCCTGATCAAGAAGGCCAAACTGCGCGGGCGGGGGCAGACCCGCAGCAAGGGCGTCACAGCCCCGGCGCGGCGCTAGGGACGTGGTCGCGGAGGGGGCGGCGATGAACCTGATCCTGTTCGGGCCGCCCGCGGCCGGGAAGGGCACCCAGGCCAAGCGGCTGGTTGACGCCCGCGGCATGGTTCAACTGTCGACCGGCGACATGCTGCGCGAGGCCATCGCCTCGGGCTCGGACCTGGGCCGTGAGTGTCAGGCGATCATGTCGCGGGGCGAACTCGTTTCCGACGCGATCGTCATCGCTCTGATCGAGGCGCGCCTGAAAGAGGCCGAGGACGCCGGGGGGGCGATTTTCGACGGTTTCCCGCGCACGGTTGCGCAGGCCGAGGCGCTGGACGCAATGCTGGCCAAGCTGGGCAAGAAGATCGATCGCGTGGTCCGGCTGAAGGTCAATGACGACGCCCTGCTGGAGCGGATCGCGACGCGCTTTGCGGAGCAGGGCCGTCCGGATGACAACCCCGACAGCTTCAAGGTCCGGCTTGACGCCTACAATCGCAACACGGCGCCGCTGCTGCCATACTATGCGGACAAGGGACTGCTGACCGAGATCGACGGGATGGGCTCCATCGCCGCTGTGGCCGCGGCCATCGACGCGGCCCTGGACGGGACAGCCTGAACAGTCGCTGACCTTTTGCCGCGCCCGCGCGTTCATGTCCCGGTGATAAGGACGGGGCCGTGAGGATCGAACCACCATTCCTGACGAAGAAACGCTTGCGGACGGCGGGGATCGTCGTCGGCGTTTCCGCAGCCCATCTTGTGGTGTTCGCGGTCATTGCCAACAGCGCGGCTCCGGTTCCCTTCCTGCCGCCGACGCCGCCGATCAATGTCGTGCTGTTCCGCCCCGCGCCGCCCCCGCCGCCCCCGCCGCCTCCGCCGCTCAAGCCGACGCCGGACCCCGGCGGCGGAGCGCCCGCCGCGCCGTCGCGCGTCCATGTCCCGCCCAAGCCGCCGGTGAACGTGCCGCAGGAATTGCCTGCGCCTAAAGTCCAGGCCCCCGAGCAGCCTTTGGTGATCGGGAGAGCGGCGGACGCCAGCCCGACGCCGGGCATGGGGCAGGGGGGCACGGGTAACGGAACGGGGACGGGTGACGGGGACGGCGAGGGGTCCGGTTCGGGCGGCGTGGGCCCCCGGTTCATACGCGGCGCCACCCAAGGCGAGATATTCAGCGTTGTCCCCGCCAACGCCCGCCGCCGCTCGGGCCGCGGCTCGGTCAACTGCGTGATCCGTCTGGATGAGCGGCTCGACAACTGCCGCATCGTCGACGAAACCCCCCCGGGACTGGGCTTCGGCCAGGCGGCCGTCCGGGCGGCCGAGGCCTATTTCCGCTTCCGCCCTCCGATGAGCGCTTCGGGGCGCCCGGTCGAAGGGCAGAGGGTTACGGTTTTCGTCCAGTTCGGCCGCTGAGACGGCCCCGCCGACCCGTGAGCCGTTGACGCAGCGGGAATCCCCTGTATAAGGCGCGCTTCCGCGAAGGGCGTCGACGCTCCTGGTCTGTTGACCGGAGCGTTTGTTGCGTCCGCACACGCGTATCTGGAGAGCTTCGTGGCCCGTATCGCTGGCGTCAACATCCCGACCAACAAGCGCGTCGAAATCGCGCTTCAGTACATCCATGGCATCGGCTCGCACGCCGCCAAAGAAATCACCACGAAGGTCGGCATCGAGCCCGCCCGTCGGGTGAACCAGCTGACCGACGCCGAGGTCCTGCAGATCCGCGAAACCATCGACCGCGACCACACCGTCGAGGGCGACCTGCGCCGCGAGACGTCGATGAACATCAAGCGTCTGATGGACCTGGCCTGCTATCGCGGCCTGCGTCACCGCAAGGGCCTGCCGGTTCGCGGCCAGCGCACGCACACGAACGCCCGCACCCGCAAGGGTCCCGCCAAGCCGATCGCCGGCAAGAAGAAGTAAGACAGACACATGGCCAAGGAACCGGGTCGCGTAAAGAAGCGCGAGCGCAAGAACATCACCTCGGGCGTCGCCCACGTGAACGCGTCTTTCAACAACACCATGATCACGATCACCGATGCCCAGGGCAACGCGATCTCGTGGTCGTCGGCGGGTCACATGGGCTTCAAGGGTTCGCGCAAGTCGACGCCCTACGCCGCCCAGATGGCCGCCGAAGACGCAGGCAAGAAGGCCCAGGAACACGGCGTCAAGACGCTGGAAGTGAACGTCTCGGGTCCCGGTTCCGGCCGTGAGTCGGCCCTGCGCGCGCTGCAGTCAGTCGGCCTGACCATCACCACCATCCGCGACGTCACGCCGATGCCGCATAATGGTTGCCGTCCGCCCAAGCGCCGCCGCGTCTAAGCGAACCGACCGACTGTATTCTCCGCCGGTCCCGGCGCGCCTGACGAGGCCCCTCCCCCGTGGAGGACAGGACCGACGAACTCCGTTTTCGAGGGACACCCATGATCGAACGTAACTGGCAAGAGCTGATCCGTCCCGAGAAGCCGCAGATCGAGGCGAGCTCCGACCCGCAGCGCAAGTCGCGTCTGGTTGCAGAGCCCCTGGAACGCGGTTTCGGCGTGACGCTCGGCAACGCCCTGCGCCGCGTTCTCCTGTCGTCGCTGCAAGGCGCGGCCGTGACGGCCATCCAGATCGACGGCGTCGTGCACGAGTTCTCGTCGCTGGAAGGCGTTCGCGAGGATGTCGTCGACATCGTCCTGAACATCAAGCAACTGGCGCTGCGCATGCACGCTGAAGGTCCCAAGCGCATGACCCTGCGCGCCACGGGCCCCGGCGCCGTGACGGCCGGCCAGATCGACGTCCCCTCGGACATCGAGGTGCTGAACCCCGACCACGTCATCTGCACGCTCGATGACGGCGCTTCGGTGCGCATGGAGCTGACGGTCCAGAACGGCAAGGGCTACGTCGCCTCCGAGCTGAACCGCCCAGAAGACGCCCCGATCGGCCTGATCGCCGTCGACGCCCTGTATTCGCCGGTCAAGCGCGTCGCCTATCGCGTCGAGCCGACCCGTCAGGGCCAGTCGCTGGACTATGACAAGCTGATCCTTGAGGTCGAGACCAACGGCGCCGTGTCGCCTGTGGACGCCGTGGCCTACGCCTCGCGCATCCTGCAGGACCAACTGCAGATCTTCATCACCTTCGACGAGCCGAAGAAGGCCGTGGAGGCCGCCGACGGCAAGCCGGACCTGCCCTTCAACCCGGCTTTGCTGAAGAAGGTGGACGAGCTGGAACTGTCGGTGCGTTCCGCCAACTGCCTGAAGAACGACAACATCGTCTACATCGGCGACCTGATCCAGAAGACCGAGGGTGAGATGCTCCGGACTCCGAACTTCGGCCGCAAGTCGCTGAACGAGATCAAGGAAGTCCTGACGACGATGGGCCTCAGCCTCGGCATGGATGTGCCGAACTGGCCGCCCGAGAATATCGAAGATCTGGCCAAGAAGTTCGACGACCAGATCTAGTTTCAACCCTCCGCCCTTGGCCCCGAGTGGGCCGCGGAGCGGTTAGAATGACAAGCCCCAGGTCCGCCCATCCTTTCAGGGAAGGCCGGAAACCGGGGTTGAGTAGGAGAGACCCCGATGCGCCACGGCGCCGCCTATCGCAAGCTCGGTCGTACGAGCGCCCACCGGACCGCCATGTTCGCCAACATGGCCGCGTCGCTGATCAAGCACGAGCAGATCACGACCACGCTTCCCAAGGCGAAGGAGCTGCGTCCCTTCGTCGAGAAGCTGGTCACGCTGGCCAAGAAGGGCGACCTTCACGCGCGCCGTCAGGCCATCAGCCAGGTTCGTGACGTTCCGCAGGTGGGCAAGCTGTTCGAAACGATCGGCCCGCGCTACGCGGACCGCAACGGCGGCTACATCCGCATCATGAAGGCCGGCTACCGCCACGGCGACAACGCAGCCATGGCCGTGATCGAGTTCGTTGACCGCGATGCGGACGCCAAGGGCCTGGACTCGGGTCCGGTCTACGCCGTCGAGGGCGACGACGAAGCTTAGGTCTTCGGGCTCATCGCATTTTGAAGGGCGGCTGGTTGGTCCAGCCGCCCTTTTTCTTTGCGCGCGGACGGGGCAGAAGCCGCCCATGAGCGACACGCGGATCATTCCCTTTCGGCCGGAGCATGCCGGCGCGTGGTCAGCCCTGAATGAGGCGTGGCTGGCCGAGGGCGGCTTTTCCGTCGAGGCCAGGGATCGCGCCGTGATCGACGATCCGCAAACCACCATCCTCGACACCGGGGGCCGTATCTTCATTGCCGAGGGGGATGGGGAGCCCGTCGGCTGCTGCGCCCTCATGACCATGGCCGACGGCGGCTACGAGGTGGCCAAGATGACGGTGCCGCCCGCTGCTCGGGGACTGGGTCTGGGACGCCGTCTGCTGGAGGCCTGTGAAGCCGCCGCGCGAGCAGCGGGCGCCCCACGGCTGTATCTGGAAACAAGCAGCACGCTGACGCCGGCCGGCGCGCTGTACCGCAGCTTCGGCTTCGTCGATCTGCCGCCCCGGGCCAGTCCGTATGCCCGGGCTGACGTGTTCATGGAGAAGCGGCTGTAGCGCCTATTCCTTCGACAGATCCTGCCGCCGAAACCACAGGATCGCCAGCGCCAGCGGCAGCAATGACCAGAGCGCGAGGCCCGCAAGCGCGGGCAGCATGGCGTTTTCCACACCGGGAATGGTGGTAATCCCCGGCACGACCATTCCCTTGAGCGTGTCATAGGCCAGACCGGGCAGCAGAAGCTGGGCGGTCCAGTCGCCCGGCTTGAGCCCCAGCAGCATCATGACCGGGATCTGGCCGAGGATCGACTGACCGAAGCCGAGCACCCACGGGACGAACAGGCTGGCGAGCAGCGAACGGGTGAGGACGGCGGTCAGCAGGGCGACCAATCCGAACTGGATGATCCTGACGTAGGACAACACCGCCAGAAGAACGGCATCACCCGCCTGCGCGGCGCCGAGAGAGAAACTCATCGGCCGTTCGTAAATCACTGCTTGCGCGATCAGGTAGACGACGCTGGCGACGAGGAAGAGCCCCATGGTGGCCAGTGCCAGCACCTTCATGGTTCCGACCTTGCCGAGGATCAGCGAGGTCCGGTCGTTGCGGGCACTGATAAGCCGCCAGGTCTCCCAGCGGTAGTCGCCCGCGTAGACGGTCGCCGCAGCGATCAGCATGAACACCAGGACCGCGCCGTTGGCGCCCTTGTCGGCGGCCATCACGAAGGCTTCGCCGATATTGACCGGCTGGGTCGAGGCGATGCTGATCCCCAGCTTGCTGGCCAGCTCGCCGCCCTTCGACTCCGAGATCATGTGATAGGCCACGCTCCCCGCCGCGAAGAGCAGGGGGACTAGGACGACGCTGAACAGAACCGTCATGCGGTTTCGCAGGATCCGGTAGGTTTCGGCCTTCATGGCGTCAAACAGCACGGTCGGCCTCCACGGTTTGAACGACGCCGGTCTCGGTGAAGAAGATCGCCTCGAGATCCGCACCGACCCACCGGGCCTCGATGACATCGACGCCGCGCTGGACCAGCGCCCGGATCAACTCGGGCCCTTCGGCGCGCTTGACGTTCGCCAGAACGGCTCCGCCTTCCTCCCGCCCGCGGTCGCCGAGCAGGGCGAGGGCCTCTGCCACCGGCGTCACCGAGAGCCGCAGCCGCTCGCCAACGGCTGTCAACTCGCTGACGGACCCTTCACGCACCAGCCGGCCCTTGTCGAGAATGGCCACGCGGTCGCAGACCCGCTGAACCTCCAGCAACTGGTGGCTGGCCAGCACCACGGTGACGCCGTCGTGGTCCGCGAGGCTGCGGATCAGGGCCCGCATTTCCTGAATGCCGGGGGGGTCCATGCCGCTGGTCGGCTCGTCGAGGATGATCAGCTCGGGCTTGCTTAGCAGCGCCCCCGCGACCCCGAGCCGCTGCATCATGCCGACCGAGAAACCGCGCACCTTGCGATCCGCGGCCTCGGTCAGACCAACCCGCTTCAGCCAGCCCTCGATGTCGGCTTCACCCGCCACGCCGTGTTCCAGCGCCAGCCAGCGCAGCACCTGCCGCGCGGTCATGTAGGGCGGAAACCGCGGGGTCTCGATCATGGAGCCCATCCGGCGCATAGCGGCCACGTCTCCGACGCCGCCGCCCATCACCGAGGCCGAGCCGCTCGTGGCGCGGATCAGGCCCAGCAGGATGCGGAACAGGGTCGACTTGCCGGCTCCGTTGGGGCCCAGCACGCCATAGACTCCGCC
>DASRWP010000193.1:0-6443 GCA_035654535.1 Brevundimonas sp. | reverse complement strand
GCCTTCCGGGTTTAGCGGAAGTTGATGCCGATGGTGGCGCGGCGGTTGAGGGGCTCGCGCACGCCGTCGGCGGTCGGGCGGGCCAGGGCGGTTTCGCCGCGGCCGTCCAGCGAGATCGCGCCGCCGTTGACGCCCTGGGCGACCAGCGCGTCCGCAACGGTGCGGGCGCGGCGGTTGGACAGGCCGACGTTGTAGGCGGCCGAACCCGAGGTGTCGGCGTGGCCGACCACCAGGATGCGGGTCGGACGGCCCGACTTGGCGTAGTTGGCGGCTTGCGTCACCACCGACGAGGCTTCAGCCGTCAGGTCCGAGCGATCCCAGTCGAAATAGACCACGAACTCACGGTCCACCGGAACCTGGGCGACGGGCGGCGGGACCGGCCGCGGCGGGGGCGGCGGGGGCGGCGGCGGGGGCGGCGGCGGGGGCGGCGGGATGTAGGCCGGCTCCACGGCGCCGAACGCATAGCGCAGGCCCAGCGTCAGGGTGTGGCTCTCGTCGTAACGGCCCTGCATCGGGCCGATGGCCGTGGCCGCCGTCGAGGTGAAGGTGTTGAACTCCATGTTCGACACCAGATAGCGATAGGTCAGGTCCAGATGGGCCCGGTCGCTGATCGCCCAGGCCAGGCCGGCGATGCCCTGCGCGGCCAGTTTGGCCGAGCTGTCATCGACGCCGAAGCCGACCGTACGCGCGTTTTTCAGGGTGCCCAGAACGGTGGTGTCGACGCGATTGACGCCGGCGCCCAGGCCGATGAACGGCCGCAGCGCCGCGTCGCGGCTGCCGAAGTCGTACAGAACGTTGACCATCAGGGTGGCGGCCTTGAGCTCGCCTTCCGGGGCGTTGCAGACGCCGGCGCCGGGCACCGCATTGCAGACGCCGGACGGATTGCCGCCGACGCCGGGACGGTCGATCAGCTCGATCTCGTTCGAGCGATAGCCGCCTTCCAGCTCAACGCGCCAGTTGGCGTCGAAACGGTAGCCCAGACGCGCGAACGCCGCCCAGTCAGCCTCGGTGGCGATGGCAAGCCGCCGCGACCCGTTGTTCTCGGCGCGCGTCTCCACATCGCCCAGAGTGTGGTAGCCCGCGTCGATCGCGCCATACCAGCCGTTCGGCTCAGCCGCCGCAGCGCCGGCCGAGAGGGCGAGAGCCCCCGCCGCGCTCGTGGCCATAATGAAAGTCTTTACGCGCATGGGTGGATGCCCTCCGAAGCCCAATTGAATTTGTGACGGCGTATGAGCCGCCGCTGAGTCCTCTTAACAGCCCCGCTGACGCAGGTCGAGCCGATTACGCGGATAACCATGAAGCGTGGCCATATAGCTACAAGGCGAGTGCTGTGTCCGGCGGCCGACAGACGCGCACAGTGGGAAGCCCCGTCACCCGCCCCCGATCCGACTGTTCGCCTGTCCGGTCCCCTCGCACATCGGGCACGCATCGCCCGTCGCCGCGTTTCCCGTCCCCTGACATTCGGGACAAAGCCCGGCGTCCGTCTGCCGGGCGGAGGCCGGATCGAACGGGTCCTCCGACGCAAGACCCCGGTCGTCTATCTCATTCGGTTTCATCGGCGACGGAACGTCTCGACGGCGGCGGGGTTTCACCGCGCCCTGTTTCAGGATGACAGGGCGCCGCCTTGGCGTTACGGACCCGCTCATCATGGACGAGATCGAACGCCAATCAGACGGGCGCGGCTGGGACACAGCGAAGACGCTGGCGGAGGCCCTGCCCTATATCCAGATCTACGACCGCGAGACCGTGGTCATCAAATACGGCGGTCACGCGATGGGCGAGAGCGCGGTCGCCCGCCAGTTCGCCGCCGACGTGGTGCTGTTGAAGCTGATGGGCGTCAACCCGGTCGTGGTGCATGGAGGCGGACCGCAGATCAGCGCCATGCTGGACCGGGCCGGCGTCAAATCGTCGTTCGTGGACGGGCTGAGAGTCACGGACGCGGACACGATGCAGGTCGCGGAAATGGTCCTGTCGGGCGCGGTCAACAAGGAAATCGCTCACTGGATCACCGTTGCGGGGCGGGAGGCCGACGTGCGCGGCGTAGGGCTTTCCGGCAAGGACGCAGGCCTGCTGACGGTCGAGAAGACCCGGCGGACGCGCCGCGACCCGGACAGCATGATCGAGCACGAGGTCGATCTGGGGCTCGTCGGCGAGCCGACACGCGTCGATCCCAAGCTGATCATCCGCCTTCTCGAATCGGATGCCGACTGGGTGCCGGTGATCGCGCCGATCGGCGTGGCCGAGGATGGCCAGACGTTCAACGTCAACGCCGACACGGTCGCCGGCGCCCTTGCGGGGTCGCTCAAGGCCAAGCGGATGCTGCTGCTGACCGACGTGGCCGGCGTAAAGGGGGCGGACGGCGAGATCATCCGCCAGATGAACATCGCCGAAGCGTCGCGGCTGATCGAGGACGGGACCGCCAGCGGCGGCATGATACCCAAGCTGGAGACCGCCATCGCCGCCATTCGCGCGGGGGTCGAGGCCGTCGTCATCCTCGACGGGCGCCGCCCGCACGCCATGCTGGTCGAACTGTTCACCGAACACGGCGCGGGCACGCTGGTGCAGGCGGAATGACGGCGGAAGCGCGCCGATCAGCGGAGCCGGGCGCCGACCTGCGTCATGTAAGCAGCTGGATTTTCGATCTCGACGACACCCTGTATCCGCCGGAAAGCCAGTTCATGGGGCTGATCCAGCAGCGCATCAACGACTATATGGTGCGCACGGTGGCCCTGCCGCCGGAGCAGGCCATGACGGTGCAGAAGGGCTACCTGCGCGACTACGGCACCTCGCTGGCCGGACTGATGGCGCACCACCGGATCGATCCCGCCGACTTCCTGCACGAAGTCCACGACGTGCCGCTCGACCGGTTGACCCCCGACCCCGGACTCCGGGCGGCGCTCGAACGCCTCGAGGGGCCGCGCGTGGTCTTCACCAACGGTTCCGCCGCCCATGCGCGCCGCGTGGTCGAAAGGCTCGACTTGGCGGATCTGTTCGATGGCCTGTTCTCGCTCGAGGACGCGGACCTGATCCCCAAGCCCGATCCGCGCACCTTCGCCCGCATGGCCGAGCGGTTTGGAATCGACCCGCGATCGGCGGCTTTTTTCGAGGACACCGTCCGCAACCTGAAGCCGGCCCGCGAACTGGGCATGACCACCGTGCTGGTCGGACCGCATGCGCCCGGGGCCGACGCGCCGTTCGCCGATCACCGCACCGCCGCCCTCGGGCCCTTCCTCGCCACCGCCCGCCTGCCCGGAGACGCCTGATGACCGATCCCGCCCCGCTGGAAACCGTTATCGAGACGGCATGGGAAGGCCGCGCGGACATATCATCCCGTACGGGCGGGGACGTGCGCCACGCGGTCGAGGAAGCGCTCGCGCTGCTCGATTCGGGAGAGGCGCGGGTGGCGTCGCGCGGCCCCGACGGCGTCTGGACCACGCACCAGTGGCTGAAGAAGGCCGTGCTGCTGTCCTTCCGTCTGAACGACAATGTGTTGGTCCGGGGCGGTGATCGGGGGCCGGCCAGCCATGCGCCGGGGGTCGGGCCCTGGTGGGACAAGGTTCCGAACAAGTTCGGCGACTGGAGCGCCAACCACTATCAGGAGGCGGGTTTCCGCTCGGTCCCGGGCGCGGTCGTGCGGCGGGGCGCCTTCATCGGCCGAAACGTCGTGCTGATGCCCAGCTTCGTGAACATCGGCGCCTATGTCGACGAGGGCTCGATGGTTGACGCCTGGGCCACGGTCGGCTCGTGCGCCCAGATCGGCAAGAACGTCCACCTGTCCGGCGGGGCCGGCATCGGCGGCGTGCTTGAGCCCCTCCAGGCCAATCCCACCATTATCGAGGACGGCTGCTTCATCGGCGCCCGGGCCGAGGTGGCCGAGGGCGTCATTGTTCGCGAGGGCGCCGTCCTGGCCATGGGGGTCTATCTGTCGGGCTCGACGAAGATCGTCGACCGGGCCACGGGCGAGGTGTTCCGGGGCGAGGTGCCGGCGTACAGCGTCGTTGTCCCCGGCAGTCTGCCCGATCCGGCCGGCGGGCCGTCGCTCTACTGCGCCGTCATCGTCAAGCGTGTCGATGCGCAGACCCGGGCCAAGACCGGCGTCAACGACCTGCTGCGCGACTGATCGAGGGGCCGGCGGTCAGCGCGCCGCAGCCAGCCGCACCAGCTTGCCGTCGGTCTCATCGGTAATGGCCCAGACGGCGCCGTCGGAAGCCACGGCCACGTCCCGGACGCGCTCGCCGAGATCCGTCAGCAGACGCTCCTCGCCCACCACGCGGTTCCCGTTCAGCACCAGTCGCGCGATGTGCTTTTCCTTGAGCCCGGCGACCAGCAGGTTCCCCCGCCAGCCGGGGAACATGGCCCCGTCGTAGACGGTCATGCCGCCGGGCGCGATCACCGGATCCCAGTAGTAGACGGGCTGTTCCGTACCTTCCCGGGCGGTGACGCCGGCTCCAATCGCGCCGCCGCGATACTCGACGCCATACGCCACCTCAGGCCAGCCGTAGTTCAGACCGGCCCGGTCCAGATTGACCTCGTCGCCGCCGCGGGCGCCGTGCTCGACGGTCCAAACGGCTCCGTCGCGGGCGATGGCGATCCCCTGCACATTGCGGTGGCCCAGCGACCAGATCTCCGGCAGGGCCCCGGCGCGGCCGACGAAGGGATTGTCCCGCGGAACCGAGCCATCGGCGTTGATGCGGATGGTCTTGCCCATGTGCGAGCCAAGGTCCTGCGCCTGCGGCCGCATCGGCGCGTCGGAGCGTTCGCCCAGGGTGATGAACAGCTTTCCGTCGGGCGCGAAGGCCAGCGAGGAGCCGTAGTGCATCGTCCCATCATAGGTCGGAAGGGCGCGGAAGATGACCTGCACGGCCTCGACCCGCGCGCCATCGTCCGACAGCCGCCCGCGCGCGA
This sequence comes from Brevundimonas sp., assembly GCA_035654535.1. Taxonomy (GTDB): domain Bacteria; phylum Pseudomonadota; class Alphaproteobacteria; order Caulobacterales; family Caulobacteraceae; genus Brevundimonas. The sequence goes on along the minus strand of DASRWP010000193.1, from coordinate 1,538 downwards.
CGGACGTCGCATTGCCGCCCTGCCGTGGCTCGGCGTAGCTCCAGTAGATCAACCGGTCCTGTCCGAAGGTCGGGCCGACGACGACGTCCAGCAGGCCGCCCTGACCCCGCGCGTCGACAGCAGGCAGGCCGGCGATCGGAGCCCCGACCTCGCCTCCGGCCGTGACGATCCGCAACCGCCCGGGCCGTTCCGTGACCAGCCAGCGCCCGTCGGGCATCGCCGCAAGGCCCCAGGGCTCGGCCAGCCCCGAGGCGACGACCGTGTGCGTCAGCGCCGCGTCCGTGCGCACGCCCGCAGCCCGGGTCTGGGCGGCGAAGGCGGACCGCTGGTCCGGCGCGTTCGCGGCCCGCGTCTCCAGCGGCGCCGCTGTCGAAGCCCGGGTCGCGCCCTGCTGTCCCTCCGCCGCGCACGCAGCGGTCAGCGCAAGGGAGGAGACGAGGACGGCGAGAGCAGGCAGGCGCATGGATTTCCCCTGGAGACGGACGGCCAACGAACGTGGCGCAAACCTTACCGTTCCTCACCGGCCCCGTCACTGGAGCCGCTCGCCGCAGGCGGTCTGGACCGACTTGAATCGCGCCGCGCGCGTCTATATAGGCACGCCTCTTCCGGCGGTCAGACCAGTTCCCGCCGGGACTCGAGCAATCGGGGCTGGGTAGCTCAGCTGGTTAGAGCGGTGGATTCATAACCCACAGGTCGGCGGTTCGAGCCCGCCTCCAGCCACCACCTTTCCCTTACAAATCAAGTCACTCCCCGACCGGGGAAGCCCAGAGACCCGCGCGAAGATGGGACCAAAAGGGAACGAAAGTCCCGGTCTGGGAGGGAAAGTCCCGGAATAGTCCCGGACGGTTGCCACGACGTTCTCGCCTAAAACAGGCTGGCCTGCGACGCCGCGGGCGCGAGCTCGACGCCACGGGCTATCAGCAGTTCCGCCGCGGCCGAGGTGTGTTCCCCGCCCGCGACCGAATAGGTGGTCTGCACGGCCTCGATGTCGGCCCAGTGGAAGATCTCGCGGACCTCCGGCCGATCGTTGATCGACAGCAGGAACTTGCCCTCGATCGACTGCAGCTTGTCGGCCAGGCGCTGGAAGTCGCCCTGAATGAAGAGGCCCGCGCCATAGTCGTCCTCGCTGCCCCAGTAGGGCGGGTCGAGATAGAACAGGGTCCCCGGGCGATTATAGCGGGTGATGCACGACAGCCAGTCGAGGTTCTCGATCACGACGCCGGCCAGCCGCTCGTGCAGGGCGTGCAGCCGTGGCTGGATGCGGCGAAGGTTGAAGGCGTGCGGCTCGGTGGCCGACGTGCCGAAGTGGCGGGTGGCGACGCTGCCGCCGAAGGCCAGCGTCTGGAGGTAGAGGAAACGGGCGGCGCGCTCGATGTCGAGCAGATCGCAATCCCGCGTTTCCTTCAGCCGGTCGAACTCGCTCCGGATGGCGGGCCGCCAGCGGAGCTCACGGAACAGGGCGTCGGGGAACCGCTGTAGCACCCGATACAGGGTGACCAGATCGCCCGAGATGTCATTGATGACCTCGACGGGTGGAC
>DASRWP010000192.1:0-3256 GCA_035654535.1 Brevundimonas sp. | reverse complement strand
TGGCGTTGCTGGCGATACGGAGCGGCGTGTCCACGGTGATGGGTTCGCCGGTGTCGGGATAGGCGACGCCCGCCGCTGCGCCGAACGGTTCGGGCACGCCGCGCCCGGCGACGTAGATCGCCGACGGCCGCCGCAACCCCTGAACGGCCTCGGTCAGGGCGGCTGGCGTGATCTGCTGCGCCGTGCTGGCCGAGGACGCCACCGCCGCGGTGAACAGGGCGAGCGAAAAGGCCAGGGTTCTGACAGTCATAGGCGGGCTCCCCCTCACGTCTGGAGCCCTACCCTATTCCGCCGCGCCTTCTCGACGCCAGAGCCACTAGTGGACCGTCGCCGGCTCCACCGTGACGCCTTCGGACACGGGGGTGATCGGCACCGAGACCGAGGGCCCGGCGTTCGGGAAGTTGTTCTCGTCGCGGTTCGGGGCGAGGCCCTTCTCCAGCAGGTCCTTGATCTCCTGACCCGACATGGTCTCGTACTCGAGGAGGGCCTGGGCCAGGGTTTCGAGATCGGCGGCCTTGTCGGTCAGGATCTGGCGGGCTTCGTCCCAGCCCGCGCTGACGATGCGCTTGACCTCCGAGTCGATGATCCGGGCGGTCTCTTCCGAGACGTTCTGGCTCCGCGCGACCGAGTGGCCGAGGAAGACTTCCTGCTCGTTCTCGCCATAGGCGACGGTGCCGAGGACGTCGGAAAAGCCCCACTGGGTGACCATGCGGCGGGCCAGCTTGGAGGCCTGCTGGATGTCGGAGCTGGCGCCCGAGGTGATGTTCTCCTTGCCGAAGATCAGCTCCTCGGCCACGCGCCCGCCGGCCATGATGGCGATGCGGTCGACCATCTGCTGATACTTCATGGAGTAGCGGTCGCCTTCCGGCAGCTGCATGACCATGCCCAGCGCCTGGCCGCGCGGAACGATGGTCGCCTTGTGCACCGGATCGGCCATCTTGACGTTCATGGCCACGATGGCGTGGCCGCCCTCGTGATAGGCGGTCAGCCGCTTCTCTTCCTCGTTCATGATCATCGACTTGCGCTCGGCGCCCATCATGACCTTGTCCTTGGCGTCCTCGAAGTCGCGGTGCGTGACCATCCGGCGATCCTTGCGGGCCGCCATCAGCGCCGCCTCGTTGACCAGATTGGCCAGATCGGCGCCCGAGAAGCCGGGGGTGCCGCGGGCGATGGTCTTGGTGTTGACGTCGGCGGCCAGAGGGACGTCCTTCATGTGCACGCGCAGGATCTTCTCGCGCCCGCCCACGTCGGGGTTCGGCACCACCACCTGACGGTCGAAGCGGCCGGGACGCAGCAGGGCCGGGTCCAGAACGTCGGGGCGGTTGGTGGCGGCGATCAGGATGATGCCTTCATTGGCCTCGAAGCCGTCCATCTCGACCAGCAGCTGGTTGAGGGTCTGCTCGCGCTCGTCATTGCCGCCGCCCAGTCCGGCGCCGCGGTGACGACCGACGGCGTCGATTTCGTCGATGAAGATGATGCACGGGGCATTTTTCTTCGCTTGTTCGAACATGTCGCGAACGCGGCTGGCGCCGACGCCGACGAACATCTCGACGAAGTCAGAGCCCGAGATGGAGAAGAAGGGTACGCCCGCCTCGCCCGCGACGGCGCGGGCCAGCAGGGTCTTGCCGGTGCCGGGAGGGCCCACCAAAAGCGCGCCCTTGGGAATCTTGCCGCCCAGTTTCTGGAACTTGCCCGGGTCCTTGAGGAAGTCGACGACCTCCTGCAGCTCCTCCTTGGCCTCGTCCACGCCGGCCACGTCGTCAAAGGTCTTGCGGCCCTTATGCTCGGTCAGCAGCTTGGCCTTGGACTTGCCGAAGCCCATGGCCCCGCGCGCCCCGCCCTGCATCTGGCGCATGATCAGTATCCACAGGCCGATGATCAGCACGAAGGGCAGCAGCCCGATCAGGGCGCTGACCCAGATCGACTGGCGCGTGCTTTTCGGATCAACCACGGCGCCGGTCTCGGCGATGCTGTCGAGCAGGGGCCCATTGGGAAACGGCGTGGTGACGGTGTGAAGGGTGTTGTCCTTCAGGGTCACCTTCAAGGTCTCGCCCCGGGACTCGACGGCGGCGATGTTGTTGGCGTTCCGCTCCTTCAGCAGTTCGGAATACTTCATAGGCTGCGGCCGCTCGGCCGCGGCCTTGCCCGACGCCGGCGCGGCCAGCCCGCCGGGGCGGCTGACGGCGACGTAGAAGGCCATCGCGCCGAGGATGATGACGCCCCAGATCGCCAGATTACGCAGGTTCATTCTCGTCTCGTTCCCCGGAGCGCCCGCGCTCCGTCACAGTTGTCAGGTCGAAAATAGGCGGTCCGGGGGCGCGGCGCCATGGAGGCCGGGGCCGAGTTCCCTTTCATGCGTCATTCGGTCCAGCGCAAGGGCCAGTCTCTGTTCGACCAGCGACCGCGCCTTCGCCGCCGTTCCTGCAAGAACCGGGGCGCCGCCGCCGTGCCGGATCAGGACAGGCACGGCGCCCCGCACCGGGGGCGGAAGGGCCTTCAGCACTGCCCGGTCAGCCTCGGACAGCGCGCCCATCCGCCCGGCCGCCGGAACGACCGACCAGCCCGGCCCCTGCGTCCCGATCAGCCAGCGCCCGTCCCAGACCGTCTCGACGCCGGGCGACAGGGGCAGGGGCGCGCGCGGCCGGCGCAGAAACTCGCCCGCCTCGCGCGCGACCAGCACCCGTCCTCCCTCCGCCTCGACCCGCGCCCCGCACAGGGTCGCCGCGAAATCCCCGCCCGAGCGCAGCCGCGCAAGCAGGCCCGCCAGCCGCTCCCCGCGCGGTGTCCGCTCTCCGCCACCGGCGCAGACGAGGACCGCGGCGAGGGTCTGGGCGTCGATGTCGCGGTCAATAAAAAACGATCCCTCTCCCATCGGGAGAGGGCCTGAGCGCACGGGCGCGCCAGCGCTCGTTCTGGCGCGACCCGAAGGGCAGCGCGAAGCCTGAAAGGGTGAGGCTTCACTGTTCGGGGGCGGCTTCGCTGCTTCCGCCAGCCGACCCTCATCCGGCGCTCGCGCGCCACCTTCTCCCAATGGGAGAAGGAACATGCGTGCCCGGCTCCTTGCGTATTTCGGGTCGTCGTTTGCCGGATCGTCGATCCAACGCTCGCCGCGCGCCGCCAGCCACCCCCGCACCTCGGCCCGCCCGGCCTCCAGCATCGGCCGCAGCAGCATCAGTCCCCGTCCCTCCGGCCAGACCGGCGAGGGCGCCCAGTCGCGCAGTCGCCCCAGCGTCGAGCCCTCGGCGCGCATCAGCTC
>DASRWP010000191.1:0-14335 GCA_035654535.1 Brevundimonas sp. | reverse complement strand
AAGCGGGCAAGACCGTCGCGAAGGGCGACAGCTTCGCCGTCGTCGAGAGCGTCAAGGCGGCGTCGGACGTCTACGCCCCGGTGTCGGGTGAAGTGGTGGAAGGCAACGCCGCCCTCGCCTCCGCCCCGGAAACCGTCAACGCCGATCCCGAAGGTGAAGGCTGGTTCGCGAAGATCCGCGTCTCGGACGCCGCGACCGATGGTCTGATGGACCGCGCGGCGTACGACCAGTATCTGACGACGCTCTGATCTCGCCGGGCGCTTGTCATCCCGGACAGCGCTCAGCGCTGATCCGGGACGGGCGCCGCCAAACTCTCGATCGCCCCGGAGAGCGAAGCTCGTCCGGGGCAAGCGCCGAATGAACCGCCCCGTGTCCCGGTTCAGCCCTGCGGGCCGACCGGGACGAACACACTGCTCTCGCTCCGTCCCGGCTCTCCGCTTCGCTTCGGCCGGGATGACAAGGTGAACCGACCATGCGCTACCTCCCCCTGACGCCCGACGACCGCACCGCGATGCTCGCCGCCATCGGGGCCAAGTCGATCGACGATCTGTTCGTGGACGTGCCCGAGGCGGCGCGGCGCGAGGGGTTCGTGGACCTGCCGCGCGTGGCCGGCGAGCTGGAGGTCGAGCGGGCGCTCGGCGCGCTCGCGGGCAAGAACATGGCGGCGGGAACCGTCCCGTTCTTCTGCGGCGCGGGCGCCTACAAGCACCACGTCCCGGCGACGGTGGACCATGTGATCCAGCGATCGGAGTTCCTGACCAGCTACACGCCGTATCAGCCGGAAATCGCCCAGGGCACGCTGCAGTATCTGTACGAGTTCCAGACCCAGGTCGCGAACCTGACCGGCATGCCAGTAGCCAACGCCAGCCTCTATGACGGTTCGACCGCCATGGCCGAGGGCGTTCTGATGGCGACCCGGGTCACCCGCCGGAACAAGGCGGTCATCTCCGGCGGCGTGCACCCGCAATATGTCGCTGCAACCGAGACCGTGGTCCACGCCGTCGGCGTCGAGACCGAGGTCTTGCCGGCCGCAGTCGACGCCGAGGCCGACGTCATCGCCCGGATCGGCCCGGACACCGCCTGCGTCGTGGTCCAGACCCCCAATGTCTTCGGAACCGCCACCGACGTAACGAAGATCGCTGAAGCCGCCCACGCCGCCGGCGCCCTGCTGATCGTCGTCGTCACCGAGGCCGTGTCGATGGGCCTGCTCAAATCGCCTGGCGAGATGGGGGCTGACATCGTCGCCGCCGAGGGCCAGTCGATCGGCAATGCCCTCAACTACGGCGGTCCGTACGTAGGGCTGTTCGCCACGCGCGACAAATTGGTGCGCCAGATGCCCGGCCGCCTGACCGGCGAAACCGTCGACGCCGACGGCGAGCGCGGCTTCGTCCTGACGCTGTCGACGCGCGAGCAGCACATCCGCCGCGACAAGGCGACGTCGAACATCTGCACCAACTCGGGTCTCTGCACCCTCGCCTTCACTATTCACATGAGCCTGCTGGGCGAGACCGGCCTGCGCCGCATGGCCCTGCTGAACCACGAAAAGGCGCTGGCGACCCGCGACGCCCTGGCCGCCATTCCGGGCGTCGAGGTGCTGACGCCGCGCTTCTTCAACGAGTTCGCCGTGAAGCTGCCGAAGTCCGCTGCAGGCGTGGTCGAGCAACTGGCCCAACGCGGCATCCTCGCGGGCGTGCCCTACGGCCGCCTCGCGCCCGCAGCCGGCATGGACGACGTGCTGCTGGTCGCTGCGACTGAAGTCACGACGGACGCCGATATCAACGCCCTCAAGACCGCCCTGGCGGAGGTTCTGTAATGAGCACCATGAACACCGTCGGTCGCCCGACCACCCCGAACGCCGTCACATCCAAACCCGCCACCCTGACCGGCGGGCGCGGCCTGCTGCAGAACGAGCACCTGATCTTCGAGAGCGACGGGTGGGGCAAGACCGGCGTCGATCTGCCGGAGCCCAAGACCGACGGTTCCGACCTCGGCGATCTGGTGCGCCGGGATCCAATCGGCCTGCCGGGCCTCTCCGAGCCCGAGACGATGCGCCACTATGTGCGCCTGTCGCAGAAGAACCACGCCATCGATCTGGCCATCTATCCGCTGGGCTCGTGCACGATGAAGCACAACCCGCGCCTTAACGAGAAGATGGCCCGCCTGCCGGGCTTCTCGGACATTCACCCGCTGCAGCCCCAATCGACGGTGCAGGGCGCGCTGGAGCTGATGGACCAGCTGGCTCACTGGCTGAAGACCCTGACCGGCATGCCCGCCGTCGCGCTGTCGCCCAAGGCGGGCGCGCATGGCGAGCTGTGCGGCCTGATGGCCATCCGCGCCGCCCACGAAGCCTCGGGCGAGCATGAGAAGCGCCGCAAGGTGCTGGTGCCGACTTCGGCCCACGGGACCAACCCGGCCACCGCCGCCTTCGTCGGCTATACGGTCGTCGAGGTCGCCCAGACCGACGATGGCCGCGTCGATGTCGCTGATCTGGCATCCAAGCTGGGGGACGACGTAGCCGCGATCATGGTCACCAATCCGAACACCTGCGGCCTGTTCGAACGCGACATCCTCGAGATCAGCCGCCTGACCCACGAAGCTGGCGCGTACTTCTACTGCGACGGGGCGAACTTCAACGCCATCGTTGGCCGGGTCCGCCCCGGCGACCTCGGCGTCGACGCCATGCACATCAACCTGCACAAGACCTTTTCCACGCCGCACGGCGGCGGCGGACCGGGTGCGGGACCGGTGGTGCTCTCAGAAGCGTTGGCCCCCTTCGCGCCGGCCCCCTGGGTGGTGGCCGACGGCGAGAGCTTCAAGCTGCTTGAGTTCGCCGAGGATGACGCGGAGCAGGCCTTCGGCCGCCTGTGCGCCTTCCAGGGGCAGATGGGCATGTATACCCGCGCCCTCAGCTACATGATGAGCCACGGTTCCGACGGCCTGCGGCAGGTCGCCGAGGATGCGGTGCTGAACGCCAACTACATCAAGGCGCGGCTGTCTGACCTGATGAGCCCCGCCTTCCCCGACGGCCCCTGCATGCACGAGGCCCTGTTCGACGACGAATGGCTGAAGGGCACGGACATCACCACGCTCGACTTCGCCAAGGCGATGATCGACGAGGGCTTCCACCCGATGACCATGTATTTCCCGCTGGTCGTGCACGGGGCCATGCTGATCGAGCCGACCGAGACCGAGTCGAAGCAGGAGCTGGATCGCTTCATCCACGCCATGCGGGCGCTGGCCGAAGCCGCCAGGGCCGGCGACTCAGAGCGGTTCAAGGGCGCGCCGTTCCACGCCCCCTTGAAGCGGCTGGACGAAACCCGCGCGGCCCGCGCGCCCGTGCTACGCTGGACGGCGCCGGAAGGCTCCAACATCGCCGCGGAGTAGACCCATGCGCCCGATCCTCGCCGCCGCTCTCGCCGTGACCCTCGCAGGCGGCGCCGCGGCGGGGGCGGTCGCACAGACGGTTCCGCCGCCGTCGGAGACCCGGGATAACGCCGACGCCCGCGCCTTCATGGACGCCTACGCGCAGGACCTGCGGAACACTGATCGGGAGGCCGTCATCGGCCGTTACGACCCGGCCGGCGTGTGGTTCGTCGGCGGCGGCCGGGGCGAGTGGCTCTCGCCGGACAGAATCGCCGAAAACTATCGCTCGGCGTCCTGGCGGCCCCCGGCGGACTTCGCATTTGAGGATCTGGCCTTCGTCACCGCCGGCGACGACGTGGTGACCGTCACCGGCCGCTTCAACTGGCCGCGGGCGGACGGCAGCGCCCGCACCATCGCCTATCATGGGCTGCTCGTCAGAATCGACGGCCGGTGGCGGATCAGGGTCGAGGACGAGACACCCGTGCTCAATATCCGCTAGCCGCTGCGCGAGCACGGCAATGTGAACGCCATTTGTTACAAGAGGCGTATGCTCGATGACGCGTAACTGAACCATGGGAAGCGTTGGGAGGCGCTGAGATCATGATGTCACGCGTACAAAAGGGTATGGCCGCAGGTCTCGCCGCCACCGTCGTGGTCTCCGTTCTCGAGATTGCGAACATGACGCTGGGCCCCTGGGCCGCCAGTTTTCCGAGACTGCTTTCCGTGATGCTGCAGGTGCCGGACATGATCGCCGTCGGCTGGGCCGCTCATCTGCTGGTCGGGACCTTTGTCCTCGGGCCGGCGTTCGGCGTCCTCTGTCCCCGGCTGCCGACGGACACCCCCGAGTCCAAGGGCATCCTGTTCGCCATCGGAGCCTTCCTGGTCATGGGCCTGACCGTCGCGCCGCTCAGCGGCGTCGTCGGTCGCCCGGTCGGGATGTTCTTCATGCAGGCAGGGTTCGGCACGCTTGCGTGGATGATCGCCACGCATGCGGTCTTCGGGATCGTTCTCGGGACCGTCTACGGCCGCTTGGTCGAGCGCGAGAAGCGGGTCCGGTCCATGGCGGGCGCGGCGCCCGCTCACTGACGAAAAAGGCCCCGTCGGCGGACCGGCGGGGCCTTAATCGTTCGCACGTCTGCGACGGCTAGTTGAGGCGCTGGCCGATCTGGCCGATCGCGGCGTCCAGCAGCGGATCGGTGGTCTGGTTGGCCAGTCGAGCGGTCAGGATCTGTTCGGCCGCGCGGGCGGCCAGATCGGCGGCGGCGGCCTTGACCTCGGCCGAGGCCTGGGCTTCGGCCTGTGCGATGCGGCGTTCGGCCAGGGCCTCGCGGCGCGCCAGCGATTCCTCCAGCTTGACCTTCGCGTCGGCCTCCATCTGGCGGGCGTCGGCTTCAGCGGAGCGCAGCATTTCAGCAGCCTGGGCCTCGGCCTCGGCCTTCTCAGCGCGGATCTGGGCCAGAAGGGCTTCGGCCTCGGTCCGGAGACGCGCGGCCTCGTCGAGCTCGGACTGGATCTTAGCGGCCTTGGCGTCGAGCTGGCCCGCCACCAGCTTGGGCACGCCCACGAAGACGCAGACGGCAATGAACAGCAACAGCCCGACCGCGACCCAGAGTTCCGGGTTCGACAGGCTGTAGAGATGCGGGTTGAAGAATTCCATCAGGTGGCGCCCTTCACGGCGGCGGTGGCTTCGACGCCCGTGGGCGCCTTGCCAGTCAGGCGTTCGACGATGGCGACGGCCGTGTCGGACGCGATCGAGGCGACATTGGTCATGGCGGCGTCGCGGGTCTTGCCGATCGCCGTTTCGGCCTCGGCGATGCGGGCGTTGACCACGGCTTCTTCCTGGGCGGCGCGGGCGTTGGCCTGTTCCGTGACCCGGGCCTTGGCCGCCGCTGCGGTGGACCGCGACGAGGCGCGGGCCGCCTCGACCTCGGCCTTGGCGGCTTCGGCCTGACCGGCGGCCTCGGCCTGAACCTGACGCGCGGCCGAAACGGCGTCGGAAATTGTCGCTGCGCGCTGGTCGATCACACCGCGCAGACGCGGCACAAAGACCTTCGACATCAGCCAGTAGAGAAGCCCGAACAGCAGGACCAGATAGACGATCTGCCCGAACCAGTGCTGAAACTCGAACTGCGGCAGGCCGCCTCCGCCTTCGCCATGAGCGGCTTCGGTCGAGGCGTGCGTGTCCGCAACGGCCACCGAGTGGGGCGCGTCGTGAGTCACGGCGGGTGGAGCGGATACGGTCATCTGTCGCCTGAGGTTTGAGCGGTCGATACGTCGGTCAGAGAGACGGCGGCCGGATCGGAACCCGGCCGCCCCTCAGAGCAACGAAATCAGCTCGCCGACGTCCAGAGCAGGATGCCGATGACGAAGGACAGGATGCCGAGGGCTTCGGCCAGGGCCGCGCCGACGAACAGGTTGCCGATTTGCGAGCCGGCGGCCGACGGGTTGCGCAGGGCGCCCGCGAGGAAGTTGCCGAAGATGTTGCCGACGCCGATGCCGGCCCCGATCATGCCGGTCATGGCCAGGCCGGCGCCGATGGCGTTGCCGGCCGAGACGATGGCGGCTGCGTTGGCGGCGGCGATTTGCGGATCAACCATGGTGTTCAGTCCTGTCAGAGGGGTGGGGTTGGAAAAAAACGAGAGGGGTTAGTGGTGGTCGCTCAGGTTGACCACGTCGTTCAGGTAGACGCAGGTCAGCACGGCGAAGACGAAGGCCTGAAGGAAGGCAACCAGAAACTCGAGCGCGGTCAGGGCGGTCACGAGGCTGAGCGAGAGGGCCGCGCCGGGCAGGCCCAGCAGACCCAGACCGCCGCCGGCCGCCATCGCGCCCAGCGTTACGACGAAGCCGGCGAACACCTTCAGGGCGACGTGGCCGCCCATCATGTTCCCGAACAGACGAAGCGTCAGGGTCAGGGGGCGGAGCAGGAACGAGAAGAACTCGATCAGGCCGACGATCGGGCGCATGACCAGTGGCGCGCCGGTCGGCCAGAACAGGCCGAGGAACTTCAGGCCGTTCTTCCTGATGCCGATGATCACCACCAGCAGGAAGGTGATGACGCCGAACGTGGCCGTGACGGCCAGCTGCGATGTCGCGGTGAAGCTGAGGAACATGCCGAGCACATTCATCGCGAGGATGAACATGAAGACCGTGAAGATGAACGGGAAATATTTCTTGCCGTCATGACCGATGATCGACTCGGCGATGCCGTCGATCATGCCGAACAGGGTCTCGCCCACGGCCTGGCCACGGCTGGGCACGACCTTGGCGCCCGAGGTGACCAACTGCAGGAAGCCGACCACCAGCAGGAAGGCGATGGTCATGGCGAGGTGGGAGTTTGTGAAGGCCAGATGGACCGTGCCGACGAGCGGCAGGGTCACCTCGCCGAAGTCGAGACCCGGCAGGGGGGTAACCTGAAACTGGTGTAGCGGATCGGCCATCGGGCGATCAGACTCCCTGGTCTTCGTCGTCGTCGAAGGGAACCGACTTCGGCTCCCCATGCTGTTTCGCTTCGGCCATCAGGCGCTGCGCCGTGCGCCAGGCCATCCACACCGATACGGCGAAGCCCAGAAGGACGCCGCCGATGATGCCCCAGGGCGTCGTGCCGGCGAACCGGTCGATCCCGAAGCCGATCGCCAGACCGACGAAAACCCCGCCGAACAAGTCAGCGAGGATTTTCCAGGCCTGCCCTGCGGCCGCCTGACCCGCCGCCTCCGCGGAGACATGACGAGTCGTGCGCGCCTCCAAGTCGGATGCGCTGGTGTTGAGGCGTTCGATCGCCTCTTCGCGCGATTCCGGAGGTAGGGACATGGTGGCCTCAGCGCCTCGTGGCTGGCGCCGGAACGGCGGGCCTCGAAGGGGGTCTGAATTCGGCGCGGAACCTATAGGCGCGCCCCCCTTTGGTCAAGGCGGTGCGACAATCGGCTAAACAGCTGATCAGACTTGCAATTTCTGCCGACGAGGCCGGGGCGGCGAAGCGATTCGCCCTTGGCCGCCCTACTGGGGACGCGGGGGCGGCGCGGCGTCCGCCGGAGTCGCCTGCGTCGCGCCCATGGCGGCATCGACAGCGGCCATGCACTCCTGCCCGGCGTAGAGACCGTTCAGGTAGTACCAGCGGTGCCGGACGGCGGCCTGCTCGGCTTCCTTGCGCTCCCGGTCAGGCCGGGTCAGGGCGTCGCCCGCGGCCATGACGAGACCGGCGCCTGGAATGACAAGGGCGGCGCCGGCCTGCGCCACGCCGCTGAGGGCACTGAGGAGGCCGCCGCCCGGAGCGCCGCCCATAAGCTGGCTCAGCTGCGCCGCTTCATCGGAAATCTGGGGGCAGGTCATCTGCGCGTCAGCGGCGCGCATGACCTCCATGGGCCCCTCGTTGCGGGGGGCGGCGTCCTGCGCGGCGGCAGGCAGTACGGCCGCGATGGAGAGGACGGCGGCGGTGGAAAAAGCGATGAACTTCATGACGACAAACCCTTTAAGCCCCGCGACACAACGGTCGGGAGCAGCGGGGGTTGCCTCGTCCGCCGATCAGGCCCGGACGGCGCGGGTCGCGTCGATGCCCAAAGCCTGAAACGCCGCCACTGCGATGTGCTCCGCATTCAGTCCGGCCGTCGCGTACATGGCGACCGGGCTGTCCTGATCCTGGAAGACATCGGGCAGGTGCAGCGTCCGGATCTTGAGGCCCGAATCGAGCGCGCCCTTCTGCGCCAGCGTCTGCAGCACGAAGGCGCCGAAGCCGCCCATCGCGCCCTCTTCCACCGTAATCAGGCATTCGTGCTCTCGCGCCAGCCGCAGGATCATCTCCTCGTCCAGCGGCTTTGCGAAGCGGGCGTCCGCCACCGTGGCTGACACGCCGCGCGCTGCCAGCAGATCGGCAGCCTTCAACGATTCCTGCAGGCGCGTGCCCAGCGACAGGATGGCGACCGTGGTCCCCTCGCGCACGATCCGGCCCTTGCCGATCTCGAGCGGATCGGCCAGCTCCGGGATCTCGACGCCAACGCCGTCGCCCCGGGGGTAACGGAAAGCCGACGGGCGGTCGTCGATCTCCAGCGATGTGGCGATCATGGCGGCGAGGTCGGCCTCGTCCGCGGCGGCCATGAGCACCATGCCGGGCAGAGCCCCCATGAATCCGATGTCGAATGACCCGGCGTGGGTGGCCCCGTCGGCGCCCACCAGTCCCGCGCGGTCCATGGCGAACCGGACCGGCAGCTTCTGGATCGCGACGTCGTGGACCACCTGATCGTAGCCGCGCTGAAGGAAGGTCGAATAGATGGCGCAGACCGGCTTCATCCCCTCGGCGGCGAGCCCGGCGGCAAAGGTGACGGCGTGCTGCTCGGCGATGCCGACGTCGTAGGTCCGCGTCGGGAAGGCCTGCCCGAACAGGTCCAGACCGGTGCCCGAAGGCATAGCCGCCGTGATGGCGACAATGGTGGGGTCCAGGTGGGCCCGCTTGATCAGCTCGGTCCCGAAAACCTTGGTGTAACTGGGGGCGTTCGAGACCGACTTGCTCTGCTTGCCCGAGACCACGTCGAATTTGACGACCGCGTGCAGCTTGTCGGCGCTGGTTTCGGCGTGGGCGTAGCCCTTGCCCTTCTGGGTCACGACGTGGACGATCACCGGGCGGTCGGTAATGGCGGCGGCGTTCCTCAGAATCGGGACGAGGTTGTCCATGTCGTGCCCGTCGACCGGGCCGATGTAGTAGAAGCCGAGCTCCTCGAAGAACGTCCCTCCGACGATCATGCCGCGGGCGTATTCCTCGGCCTTGCGGGCGGCGTTGCGGAACGGGCGCGGCAGGTGTTCGGCCACCGATTTTCCGAACCGGCGGAAGTTTCTGTAGGCGTCGCCGGAGACCTGTTTGGCCAGATAGGCGCTCATCCCGCCCACCGGCGGGGCGATCGACATGTCGTTGTCGTTGAGGATGACCATCAGCTGGCCATGCGTGGTCTCGGCCGCGTTGTTCATCGCCTCATAGGCCATGCCCGCCGACATCGAGCCGTCGCCGATCACCGCAACGACGCGATTCTTGCCGCCCTGCTGGTCGCGCGCCGCGGCGAAGCCGAGCGCCGCGCTGATCGAGGTCGAGGCATGGGCGGCGCCGAACGGGTCGTATTCGCTCTCGCTGCGCTTGGTGAAGCCCGACAGGCCGCCCGGCTGACGCAGGGTGCGGATGCGGTCGCGTCGGCCGGTCAAAATCTTGTGCGGATAGCACTGGTGCCCAACGTCCCAGATCAGCACGTCTTTCGGGGTTTCCAGAACGTGGTGCAGCGCGACGGTCAGTTCGACCACGCCCAGACCCGCGCCGAGGTGGCCGCCCGTGACGGACACGGCGTCGATGGTCTCGGCCCTGAGCTCATCGGCGAGCTGGCGCAATTGGGCGATGTCGAAGCCGCGCGTGTCGGCGGGGATCTGGACCGTGTCGAGCAGCGGGGTGTTGGGCATCGTTACCTGAACTCTTGATCCTCACGGCTTTTGCGGGAGCCGTCCGCAGCCGCTCGCCGCCCGGAGATGACGTCGTTATTGCGGCCTCATTACGATCTGCGCTTTAGCACAAAGTCCACGCTGGCCTTGAGGATTTCCGCGTCCGGGCCGAACACGTCGAGATGCGCCCGCGCCTGATCGGCCAGATGCGCGACCCTGTGTCGCGCCGCCTCGACCCCCAACAGGGTGACGAAGTTGGTCTTGCCCTGGGCCGCATCCTTGTTGGCGGCCTTGCCAAGGATGTCCTCGTCGCCCTCGACATCGAGCAGGTCGTCAACGATCTGGTAGGCCAGCCCGATGTCGTGGGCGAAACTGATCAGGGCATGGCTATGGACCTCCCGGGCCCGCGCTATGATCAGGGGTATCTCGAAGGCGTAGGTGAACAGGGCCCCGGTCTTGAGCCGCTGCATGCGGGCGACGCCGCCGAGGTCGTCGCGCACGCCCAGCAAGTCGATCATCTGCCCCCCGGCCATGCCGCGCGCGCCGCTCGCCAGCGACAGGCGGGCGGCCAGCTCGCAGCGGACAGCAGGATCGTCGTGGGTGTCCTCGTGCAGCAGGATGTCGAAGGCCGCGGTCTGGAGGGCGTCACCGGCGAGGACGGCGGTGGCCTCGTCGTAGGCCTTGTGCACCGTGGGGCGCCCGCGGCGGACGTCGTCGTCGTCCATACACGGCAGGTCGTCATGGACGAGGCTGTAGGCGTGGACGCACTCGAGGGCGCAGGCCGCGCGCAACACCGGGCGCTCCTCGATGTCGAACAGATTGGCCGCCTCCATGGCGAAGAACGGCCGCAGCCGCTTGCCCGGGCCCAGCGCCGCGTAACGCATGGCCTCGGTCAGGCGCGATTCGGGTCCGCTCGCCCGCGGCAGCAGTTCATCCAGGGCCACGGTGACGAGATCCGCCACCTCGGCCACGCGGTCGATGACGCCCTGCTCGGGGGAGTTGGCCGCACGGGTCTGGGGCGGCGCGAGGGTCAGAACAGCCTCCCGCCGACTGGAACCTCGCGGTCGACGCCGACCAGAACGACCTCGCCGGCGGGGTCGGGGAATCCAAGCGTCAGAACCTCGGACATGAACGGACCGATCTGGCGCGGCGGAAAGTTGACCACCGCCGCAACCTTGCGGCCGACCAGATCCCCCGGCGAATAGTGGGTGGTGATCTGGGCCGAAGACTTCTTCACCCCGATATCCGACCCGAAGTCGATCGTCAGCTTGTAGGCAGGCTTGCGGGCCTCGGGAAACGGGTCGGCGGCGACGACCTCGCCCACCCGTACGTCGACCTTCATAAAGTCGTCGAAGCCGATCTGGGCCGCCGCGACGCCCATCAGTCGAACCCGGCGGGCTCGACGCCGCGGGCCTGGCCGTCCGGCCCGACCACGATCTTTTCGACCCGCAACTGCGCCGCCTTGAGACGGGTCTCGCAATGCGCCTTCAGCCGCGCCCCCTCCTCGTACAGAGCAATCGACTCCTCGAGCGGCGCCTGACCCGCCTCGAGTTTCGAGACGATGGCCTCGAGGCGCTGCAGGGCATCCTCGAAGGTCAGATCGGCGGGGATGGGGGGCGTATCGGTCATTGTGACGACCCTAGAGCCGGCGAAGCGCAGCCTCAAGCGCGGAGCGGCCGCGGCGCGCTATTCGGTGGGGACGGCCGGCGTGGCCGCCACCCGCCGGACCGAGAGGATGCGGACGCGCGGGTCCAGCATCTGACCGCGCATGAAGCCCTCGCCCTCGGTGGCCGACTTCGGCGCCGACAGGATCCGCCGCACCACGTCCATGCCCTCGAGCACGCGTCCGAATACGGCGAAGCCCGGATCGCCCGGAGCTCCGCGCCCGGCGTCCAGCGATCCAAGATTGCCCACGATGATGAAGAAGTCGCCGGTGGCGGTGCCCGGATCGAACCGCGCCATCGAGAGGGCGCCGTCGGTGTGGCTGAGGCCTGTCTCGCTGGTCGGCTCGTGAGCGATGGGCGGCAGCACCCGCTCAGGCGCGCCGCTGGTCCCGCCCTGGATCAGGCCGGCGGAAGGTCCGACTTCCATCCCGCGATAGAAGTCCGTTCCGTCGAAGCGGTGCTCCTCCACATAGCGAAGGAAGTTGGCGGAGGTGACCGGGGCGCGGGGATCGGTCTCGGCGAGGATCAGTCCGGCGGTGGTCTCGATCGCAACACGCACCCCCGGCGGAGGCGTGGCCGGATCCTGTGGTCCGGCGCCGGCCGGCGCGGTCGTCACAAGCGAGAGCAGGAGCGCGCCAGATACGAGGGATCGCCGGTTCATCGCCTGCTCCTGCCAGTCAGGGCTTCTCGTAGCGCCGCTGGGACCAATATTTGAAACCTTGATTGTGGACCAGGTCCCAGCCGTCGGAGCGCAGTCGGCGTCCGACCATGTGGTTGAAATAGCCGTGCGCGAGGACCAGCACGTCGTGACCGCTCTCGGCCCGGGCGATCAGGGACTGGGCCGCCTTCTCCGCTCTGGCCTCGGCCTGACGGCGCGTCTCCTGTCCTTCATGATGATTGAAGGCGTGCCACCAGAAGCGGGCGACGACGCCCCAGTATTTCGGCGGCAGTTTGAACCACGAGGGGAAGCGCGGCGGCGGCAGGGGCGCTTCGATGAACAGGGCGTCGCTCATCACCTCACGCCCCGCGCAGATCGCCGCGGCCGTCTCCTGGGCGCGTGGACGGGTCGAGGCGTAGATGGCCCCCGCGCCCTGTGCAGTGGCCAGAAGCTCGGGCGGAGGTATCTGACCCGCGCGCAGGCCGCCGACTTCGTATTTCGCCCACCACTCGCGATACTGATCCGACGACAGCAGGCATTTGCGCGACAGTGCGGGCTCGCCGTGGCGGGCCAGAATGATGGCCCCGGGACGCACCGAGACCAGCGCGGCGCGGGTCGGCGCAGGCGCCGAATTCGCAGGCGGCGTCGGGTCTGCCATCAGGGGATCTCGCGCAGGGGATGGCATGATGAGCGGAGGATAAGCCTTTGGCGAATCGTCCCTAGTCCTCCCCCAAAGCCTGCACGTGCGCGGCCGCGGAACGGCCCAGCCCCTCAAGGTCGTAACCGCCCTCGAGCGAGGAGACAACCTTGCCGTCGCAGCAGCCCCGCGAGACCTCGAGCACGGCGCGGGTGGCCCACGCGAAATCCTCGGCCTCAAGGCTCTGGTGCGCCAGCGGGTCGCGGCGGTGGGCGTCGAAGCCGGAGGAGATCAGGATCAGATCAGGCCCGAAATCCTGCAGCGCCGGCATCAGCGCGCCCGAGAAGGTCGCACGCCAGGCCTCGCGCGCCGCATGCGGAGGCACCGGCGCGTTGACGATATTGCCCACCCCGGTCTCCGAAGCGGCGCCGGTGCCCGGATAGAGAGGCATCTGGTGGATCGAGCCGAGAAACAGGCTCGCATCGCCTTCAAACGCCGCCTGGGTGCCGTTGCCGTGGTGAACATCGAAGTCGATCACCGCCACCCGCGCCAGCCCTTCCGACTGCGCGACCCGCGCCGCGACGGCCACGTTCGAGAACAGGCAGAAGCCCATGGCGGCGCCCGGCTCGGCATGATGACCCGGCGGGCGCACGGCGGCGAAGGCTCTGTTGATCTCGCCCCGCGCGACCGCCCGAACGGCGTCGACGACCGCGCCGGCGGCCAGCCGCGCCGCGCGGATGCTGCCCGGCGACAGGATGGTGTCAGGGTCGAGCTGGTTCAGGCCGGTCACGGGCGACGCGCCCAGCAATCGCGCAACGTAGGCCGGCGGATGCAGCCGCTCGAGATCGGCGACCGAGGCCTCGGTCGCCTCGCGCCGGTCCCGCGCAAGCCCCGCGTCCCCCAAGGCGTCCAGCACCGCCTTCAACCGCTCCGGCCGTTCGGGATGGCCGACGCCGGGCCGATGTTCGATCATGTCGAGATGGGTGAATAGGGCTACGCTCACGCGCCAAGACTATGCGTCCCCGTCGCACTTGTCGCGCCCCTATCGACCCTGTAGGCGCCCGTCATGACCCAGCCCGTGATCCGTCCCGCAATCGAGGCCGACGCCGCCGCCCTCGGCGTGCTTGGGCGGCAGACCTTCATCGACACCTTCGTGGAGGGGTTCGGCATCCCCTACCCCATCGACGACCTCGCCGTCTTTCTGGACGCCAGCTTCAGCCCCGACGCCATCCGCGCCAAACTCCAGGAGCCCGGCTCGGCCTGGTGGGTGGCGGAGCGGGACGGCGCACTGCTCGCCTTCGCCAACACAGGGGCCAACACCCTGCCCCACCCCGATGCGAAGCCGAGCCATACCGAGCTGCGGCGGCTGTACGTCTCAAGGGCCGCGCAGGGTCTGGGTCTTGGGACACGGCTCCTAAAGCTCACGCTGGACTGGATGGAGGCCAACTCGGACGGGCCGCTGTGGATCGGCGTCTGGAGCGGCAACCTGAAGGCCCAGAAGCTCTACGCTGCCTACGGCTTCGAGAAGGCAGGCGAATATAAATACCCGGTCGGCCGGTGGCTCGACCACGAGTTCATCTTGCGGCGAGGGTAGCAGAACGCGCC